>JACSSB010000284.1 GCA_014879435.1 Phycisphaerales bacterium | reverse complement strand
CGATTCAATGCTGTGGTCGGCACGCTGATGACTAATCTGGGTCTTGAGATAGCATTGCGGGCGTTGGGACTCGACCTACACCGTGCTCAGGTTGGAGATCGCTACGTGATGGAATGTATGCTGGCTGAAAACCTGATTCTGGGGGGGGAAAACTCCGGCCATATCATTTGCCTGGATCGAACCACGACTGGCGACGGCATCATCTCGGCATTACAGGTATTATCAGCCATGCTGAGTTCCGGCAAGAGCTTACATGATCTCAAAGCTGGCATAAATAAGTGTCCACAAACGTTAATCAATGTGGCGGTTACTGGGCGTGTTGATTTACAACGAGCGCCGATTCAGGAAGCCTGTCAAGCGATCAAGCAGGAACTAGGTGATAATGGTCGAGTCCTGCTGCGACCCTCTGGAACCGAGCCGGTCGTTCGGGTGATGGTCGAGGGGGTGGATGCTGCAACCGTCGAACGCCATGCCCGCGATCTAGCCACCGTAGTTCGGGACACATTGTCGGCGTAATTGATTTTCGAGGCTATAATACGTAGACTTTCAGGGTTTTTCAGCGTTGGAGAGAGAGTGATATGCGCCGTAAGTTCGTGGCTGGAAACTGGAAAATGAATGGCTCGGTCAGCAGCATTCGTCAATTGCTGCACGACATTTGCGAGGGTGCTCCTGAGGTGGCGGCTGTCGAACTGGCGGTTTTCCCTCCATTTGTATATCTGGGATTGGTCGAGCAGCAATTATCGGGTACCTCGATCGAATGGGGAGCGCAGAGCTTATCCGAATATGCGTCAGGGGCGCATACGGGGGAAGTAGCGGGCCCGATGTTGCAAGATTTCCATTGCAGCTACGTCATCGTGGGTCACTCAGAGCGGCGTACCCTGTATGGTGAAACTGATGAGATCGTCGCCCGCAAATTTGCAGCCGCGCGCAAGGTTGGGCTTAAACCCATTCTTTGTGTCGGAGAAACTCTGCAGGAACGTGAACAGGGAGTGACCGAAGCGGTTGTTGAGCGACAAATCAAGGCGGTATTAGATTTGGAGGGTACCGACGGCTTCGTCGATGCGGTGATCGCTTACGAGCCGGTATGGGCGATTGGTACCGGGCGGACTGCCACAGCTGGACAAGCTCAGGAAATCCATGCCTTCATTCGTACTAGCTTGGCGAAACTGGATCCAGCGCTGGCAAGTCAGGTACGTATCCTTTATGGTGGTAGCATGAAGGCTGCCAATGCCGCCGAGTTGCTGGCCATGCCGGATATCGACGGAGGCTTGATCGGTGGCGCTTCTCTTGAGGCCAAGGAGTTTCTGGCGATTGCTAAGGCAGGCTGTTAAACTGTCATCATGATTAATACTCTCGTTCTTGTTGCGCACGTTGCCGTCGCCATCGCGCTAATTGCGCTGGTGTTGTTGCAACAAGGTAAAGGTGCAGATGCGGGTGCGGCATTCGGCAGTGGTTCGTCCGCAACGATGTTTGGTGCACGTGGCTCCGCATCTTTTCTGAGTCGCACGACATCTGTATTGGCGACGGTGTTTTTTTTGACTAGTCTGACGTTGGCTTATTTCGCCACGCAGAGCAGCGCTCCCAGTAGCGTTATTGAGCGAGTGCAAGCTGAAGAGGCCAGCTCGCCGCCACGGTCCAATGTGACTAATGGCCCTGCGGATGTGCCTCAGTTGCCACGCAAAGATGGGGATTGATTGAAGGTTGTTTTGTGCCGATGTGGTGGAACTGGTAGACACGCTATCTTGAGGGGGTAGTGGCGCAAGCTGTGCCGGTTCGAGTCCGGCCATCGGTACCAAAAAATATAAACTAAAGGGAAAGCATCTTGGGGTCAGGCTGGGGCGCATCCTTGGCATTTTCCCAGACCCCTAAGTTGTTTTGTGGACTCCTACCAAGGATTGGGAATGTGGCCACCACCTTAAGAGGTTCTTGACTCATGCGGCGTTTTAATTACAACAAGCAACACGCCTCAGCTATCTCTTACCGTATACCTGCGGAATGTCCCGGTGTAGTACCGCCGAGGTTGTCGGGAGTTCCGGTTCTGGCTTCAAGATTTCTCATGTCGTTGTAGTACCTGACTTCCAGCCCGCCATGTCGAAGGTGCAACTCTGATGTTGTCTAATTACCTTCCTGTCCTAATGTTTATCGCTATCGCTATTATCATGGGCGTAGTTGTCATCAGCCTCGGTTATTTCCTTGGCCCGCGCCGTTTCGATAGCGAGAAATTATCCGCTTATGAATGCGGCTTCGAATCTTTCGAAGATAGTCGAATGAAATTCGATGTTCGCTATTATTTGGTGGCGATTCTTTTTATCATTTTCGATCTAGAGATTGCGTTTCTTTTCCCTTGGGCTGTCGTGCTTGATAAAATCGGTTTATTCGGTTTCATGGCGATGGCGGTCTTTCTCGGCATCCTAGTAATCGGTTTCATTTACGAGTGGAAGAAAGGAGCCTTGGAATGGGAATAGAAGGCATTCTTGAAAAAAGCGTAGTAACCACTACGGCCGATAAATTGATCAATTGGGCCCGCACTGGCTCAATGTGGCCGATGACCTTTGGTTTAGCCTGTTGCGCAGTGGAAATGATGCATGCTGGTGCGGCTCGCTATGATCTGGATCGATTCGGTATTATATTTCGACCTAGCCCCCGTCAGTCTGATGTCATGATCGTTGCTGGTACCCTTTGTAATAAAATGGGACCAGCCTTGCGTAAGGTTTACGATCAAATGGCTGAGCCACGCTGGGTGATCTCCATGGGGTCTTGTGCCAATGGAGGCGGTTATTATCACTATTCCTATTCCGTGGTGCGTGGTTGTGATCGTATTGTACCAGTGGATGTGTACGTGCCCGGTTGTCCGCCAACGGCGGAAGCACTGCTGTACGCAATCATCCAGTTACAACAAAAAATACAACGCACCAATACCATAGCCCGCTGAGATAATACCCCATGGCCGACGCTCCCCAGAGTCTCGTGGAAAAACTCCAAACCCGGTTTGGTGACATTCTGTTGGAATGTAAACTGGATCTTGGGGAAGTGACCATTGAAGTCGCTCCGCAAAAACTGATTGAAGTATTTACCGCGTTGCGCGATGAATCAGATTTTGCGTTTGCGCAAGTCATGGATATTTGTGGCATCGACTATCAGGCTTATGGTGTCGTGGAATGGGCAACTGGGGAATCCTCCAGTAAGGGATTCAGCCGAGGAGTGATCGAGGGGGCGACTGGGCGTGATGCTGCGGCCATCGAAGAAATAGCTGCGGAGCACCAATTTACTGGTAAAGGGCGTTTTGCAGCCGTCTACCAACTCTTGTCGGTATCTCGCAATCAACGGCTACGGGCGCGAGTGTTTGCACCAGATGATGAGTTACCAGTAGTGCCTTCGGTAGTGACTCTGTGGTCCTCGGCCAATTGGTATGAGCGCGAGGCGTTCGACCTGTACGGCATCGTATTCGAGGGGCACCCAGATCTGCGGCGTATCCTTACCGATTATGGATTTATCGGTCACCCATTCCGCAAGGATTTCCCGCTGATCGGTCAAGTTGAGATGCGTTTCGATCCAGAGCGCGGTCGGGTTATTTACGAACCGGTTGGTATCGAGCCGCGTGTATTAGTGCCTCGTGTTATCCGCAAGGATAACCGTTATTTATCCGAGTCTCGCTGAAGGAAAATCATCGATGCCTGAGATTCGCAATTATACCCTGAACTTTGGGCCGCAGCATCCGGCCGCTCATGGCGTATTGCGCCTGGTGCTGGAGATGGATGGCGAAGTGATACAGCGCGCCGATCCACATATTGGCTTATTGCATCGAGCGACCGAAAAACTGGCCGAAAGCAAGCCATTCAATCAAAGCATCGGGTATATGGATCGACTCGACTATATGTCGGCGATGAGTAACGAGCATGCTTATGTACTGGCCATTGAAAAACTGCTCAGTATCGAACCGCCATTGCGTGCCCAGTACATCCGAGTTATGTACGCGGAGATTACGCGTCTTCTCAATCATCTATTATGGATCGGGGCGCATGGATTGGATATTGGCGCCATGACCATGTTCATTTACGCTTTCCGTGAACGAGAAGATTTATTGGATTGTTACGAGGCGGTTTCTGGGGCACGATTTCACGCAGCCTACTTTCGGCCAGGCGGGGTTTATCGCGATCTGCCGAATACGATGCCAAAGTATGAATATGAGCATTCCAAGTGTCACAGTAAGCGAGATGTAGATGCGCGGAATGTTGATCGCCATGGGACTCTGTTAGATTTTATCGAAGCCTTTACTGAGCGATTCCCAGGCCGTGTAGATGAATATGAAACTTTGTTGACCGATAATCGAATTTGGAAGCAGAGGACAGTCGGTATCGGGGTGGTGACTCCAGAGCGTGCTCTGCAGTTGGGTTTTAGTGGCCCCATGTTGCGCGGTTCTGGCTTTGAATGGGATTTGCGCAAAAAGCAGCCTTATGAGATTTATGATCAGCTGGACTTTGATATTCCAGTAGGGGTCAATGGCGATTGTTATGATCGTTATCTGGTACGTGTTGAGGAGATGCGTCAATCCAATCGTATCATCAAGCAATGTGTGAAATGGCTGAAAGAGAATCCAGGCCCAGTCATATTGGATGATCGAAAAGTCGCGCCGCCACCGCGAGAACAGATGAAAGAGGATATGGAAGCCCTGATCCATCATTTTAAATTATTCTCCGAGGGCTACTGCGTACCGAAGGGTGAGGTGTACGTTGTCACTGAGCACCCCAAGGGTGAATATGGAATCTACTTGGTTTCTGATGGTGCTAATAAACCCTATCGTCTAAAGGTACGAGCGGCGGGTTTCGCGCATCTGTCTGCCATGGATGAAATGACTCGTGGTCATATGTTGGCTGATGTGGTGGCTGTCATTGGTACCCAGGATATCGTCTTCGGAGAGGTTGACCGCTGATGAGCGCACTTAAGAGCGATCTATTATCCGCCCACGCTCGCGCCGAAATCGATCACTGGCTAACTCGTTATCCAGCTGATCGAAAGCAATCTGCTGTATTGGCTGCCCTGCGTGAAGTGCAGCATGAGAACGGGGGTTATCTCACCACTGAATTAATGGATGCTGTCGCCGAATATCTGGAAATGCCTCCGATCGCCGTCTATGAAGTGGCGAGCTTCTACTCCATGTTTGAGTTGAAGCCGGTGGGTCGGCACTGCATTTCGGTTTGCACCAATATCTCCTGTATGTTGCGCGGAGGCGATGCCGTCTTGGCGCATATCGAAAAGAAACTGGGGATTCGCTTGGGTGAAAGTACCTCAGACGGCAAATTTTTCTTGAAACGAGAAGAAGAGTGTTTGGCCGCATGCTGTGGGGCACCCATGATGCAGGTTGATCATGTCTATTACGAGCATTTGACGCCTGAGAAGGTGGATCAGGTGCTCGATAGTCTGGAGTGAGTCGCGATGGCCAATGAGGTTTGTTACCGGACGCTGGGCTTGGATCGACCGTGGTCGATCGAGACGTATATGAGCGTTGGGGGATACGAAGCCTGGAAGAACATCCTCGCGGGGCAACTGACGCCAGATCAAGTGATTGCTGAGCTGAAGAAATCTGGGTTGCGTGGTCGAGGAGGTGCTGGGTTTCCAACTGGCCTGAAA
Source organism: Phycisphaerales bacterium (assembly GCA_014879435.1). GTDB lineage: Bacteria > Pseudomonadota > Gammaproteobacteria > Competibacterales > Competibacteraceae > Competibacter. The sequence continues at coordinate 20,450 of JACSSB010000284.1, read as the reverse complement.
TGGACTTTCATGCCACGTAACATACAAGGCCAGAAATACATGGTCTGTAATTCTGATGAGTCCGAACCCGGAACTTGCAAGGATCGCGATATCCTGCGCTTCAATCCGCATGCCTTGGTCGAAGGTATGGCGATCGCGGGTTTCGCGACAGGCTCTACGGTTGGCTACAATTACATGCGCGGTGAGTTTCTGGATGAACCCTACCAGCGATTTGAATCTGCAGTGAAGGATGCCTACGCTGCGGGATTGCTGGGCAAGAATATCCAAGGGTCGGGCATCGATTTTGATCTGTACCCAACTTTGGGTGCGGGTGCGTATATCTGCGGTGAAGAGACCGCTTTGCTAGAGTCTTTAGAAGGTAAGAAAGGCCAGCCGCGCTTCAAACCGCCGTTCCCCGCTAACTTTGGCCTGTATGGTCGGCCAACCACGATCAATAACACGGAATCGTTTTCTTCGGTACCCGCGATTGTTCGTAATGGCGGTGAATGGTTTGCCAGTTTGGGAACCGACAATGCTGGAGGCACGAAAATTTTTTCGGTTTCTGGACACGTCGAGAAGCCAGGTAACTTTGAGATTGCCTTGGGAACACCGTTTAGTGAATTGTTGGCCATGGCTGGTGGGGTTTGGAAGGGACGGAAGCTTAAAGCAGTGATTCCGGGGGGGTCTTCGGTACCGGTGGTGCCCGGTGAAACCATGTTGAAGGTCAACATGGATTACGATTCCGTGGTTAAGGTGGGTGGCTCGATGCTGGGGTCGGGTGCCGTGATCGTAATGGACGAAACCACCGATATGGTACGGGTGCTGCAGCGTATTTCCCGATTCTACTTTTCTGAATCCTGCGGTCAATGCACACCATGCCGTGAGGGTACCGGCTGGTTATACCGACTGGTGACCCGCATCGTCGAAGGGAAGGGCCGACCTGAGGATTTGGATTTGTTGGATAGCGTGGCAAGTCGGATTGAAGGGCGTACTATCTGTGCCTTGGGTGATGCTGCGGCCATGCCAGTACGTAGTTTCGTCAAGCATTACCGCCACGAATTTGCCCACTACATTGAGCACAAGCGTAGCATGATCACTGGCGCGACGGCGTTGGCCGCCTGAGCCGCAAAATCCATAACACGGTCGCAGTGGACAAAAGATGAGCGAGGAACAGGTCAACATCGAAGTCAACGGCATCCCGCTGAAGGCACGTAAGGGCGCGATGCTCATCGAAGTCACCGATGCGGCGGGTATCGCCATTCCCCGTTTTTGTTATCACAAGAAGCTATCCATCGCCGCGAATTGCCGGATGTGCTTGGTCGAGGTGGAAAAGGCGCCTAAGCCTTTACCCGCATGCGCCACGCCGGTGACGGAAGGGATGAAGGTCTATACCCAGTCACCCAAGGCTATCGCTGCGCAAAAGGGTACCATGGAGTTTTTGCTGATCAATCACCCGCTAGATTGCCCGATTTGTGATCAGGGTGGCGAGTGTGAGCTGCAAGACATAGCGTTGGGATATGGTGCCGGTGTGTCGCGGTTCTCCGAACGTAAGCGGGTAGTTAAGAATAAAAATTTTGGGCCGCTGATCGCCGCTGATATGACCCGGTGCATTCATTGTACCCGTTGTGTACGTTTTGGAAGGGAAATCGCTGGTTTACGTGAGCTGGGTGCCACTGGACGCGGCGAGGCCATGGAAATCGGTACTTACGTGGCGCACAGCCTCTGTTCGGAGCTGTCTGGCAACATTATCGACCTCTGTCCGGTTGGAGCGTTAACCGCCAAGCCATCTCGTGATCACGGGCGTTCCTGGGAATTTATACAGCATCCTGCAGTTGCACCACACGATTCTGTCGGATCCAATATCTTCATTCATACCCGGCGCGGCCAAGTCATGCGCGTGGTGCCGCGTGAAAATGAGGCGATCAACGAAATCTGGATTTCTGATCGTGATCGATTCAGCTACGAAGGTATTTACAGCGATGACCGCTTGGGTCGGCCTTGGGTAAAAGGTGCAGAAGCCGAGTGGAGTGTCGCTCTGGAAGCGGCGGTTGATGGTCTGAAGGATGTCATTACCCGGTACGGAGCGAATGAGGTTGGATTCCTCTTGTCGCCGACCGCCACGGTTGAGGAATTGTATCTGGCGCAAAAGCTAGCTCGCGGTTTGGGTGTGGCGAATATCGACCATCGACTGCGGCAGGCTGATTTCAGCGATCAGGATAAGGCTCCAGTATTTCCCTGGTTGGGGCAGGAAATAGTGGGCTTGGATACAGTCGGTGCGGCGTTGCTGATTGGTTCCAATGTGCGGATGGAGCAGCCGTTGATCGGGCATCGCTTGCGCAAAGCGGCGTTAGCAGGTGGCCAGATTCTGCTCATCAACCCTTATGATTTTGAATCTCTTTTCCCTGTTGCTGCCAAGGTAGTCGCCGACCCCGTCGGTATGGTGACGGCGCTGGCCGGTGTAGCGTTGGCAATCGCAGAATTAAAAGGCCAGAGCCTACCAGCGGAGCTTGCCAGTCTAACTGACGGTATATTCCCTAGCGAAGCCGAGCATGCCATGGCTGATGCTTTGGTCAATCGAACGCCTGCTACCGTGTTGCTTGGCAGCTTAGCCGTTTCTCACCCAGCCTTTGCGCAATTGCGAGCACTGGCAAGTTTCGTGGCTTTGCACAGTGGTGCTCGGCTGGGCTATCTGCCAGAAGCTACCAACTCAGTAGGAGGTTGGCTGGCAGGGGCATTGCCGTACCGCTTAGCGGGAGGGGTGCCGTCTCCAACAGTTGGGCTGGATGCACGATCAATGTTTGAGTCGCCTCGCAAGGCTTATGTCTTGTTGGGAGTGGAGCCAGAACTTGATTGCTGGGATGGTGCGGCGGCGTTGGAGGCCTTGCAGGCGGCTGAATGGGTAGTATCCCTTAATTCGTTTGCCAGTATGGCCGCCAAGGCTTATGCCGATGTGATTTTGCCGATTGCGACCTTCGCCGAATCTTCGGGTACTTATGTGAATGCCGAAGGTCTTTGGCAGAGTTTCGCGGGGGCGGGGCAGCCCTTTGGCGAGGCAAGACCAGCTTGGAAGGTGCTACGGGTTTTAGGCAATTTATTTGGTTTAGATGGCTTTGATTACACCAGTTCGGAACAAGTTTGTGCCGAAGCTCGGGATGCCTGCGCCAAAGTTCAGCCTGACAATACGCTGAATTCCAGTAACCCGTTGATGCCATTTAAACCTGAGGGGTTGCTGCGCGTAGCGGAAGTGCCGATTTATGCGACCGATCCATTGGTTCGGCGTGCTCGTTCCTTGCAGCTAAGCCCGCTGGCACGGTCGGCCGAGGTTAGATTGCATCCCGATGTCGCACGAGATCTGGGGGTGGCTGAGCGCGAGCAAGTACAGGTACACCAGAACGCTGCAGTCGTTGACTTGCCATTGGTACTGGATGAGCGTGTGCCGAAAGGCTGTGCCTGGATTCCAGCAGGATTGTACGCCAGCATGGCACTCGGTCCGGCGGTGGGGCCGGTGGCTATCCAATAACGATAAGGACCCTGGATCGTGGAAACGCTGTGGACGGTCATTATTATCCTGATCAAAATCGTTCTCTTGATGATGCCTTTGCTGGGTGGCGTGGCCTATCTCACTTTCGCTGAGCGTAAGATCATCGGCTACATGCAAGTTCGGATTGGTCCGAACCGAGTCGGCCCTAGGGGATGGTTGCAGCCCATCGCCGATGCCGTGAAGTTGATGTTCAAGGAAATCATCATTCCCACCCGTGCGGATCGATTTCTCTTCCTGCTAGCACCAGTGGTCGCTTTTGGGCCGGCACTGGCGGCTTGGGCGGTGGTTCCCGTTGGTAAGGGTATGCTGATATCCAATTTGGATGCGGGACTACTCTATCTACTTTCTTTGACCTCACTTGGTGTATATGGCGTAATCATCGCTGGATGGGCTTCAAACTCCAAGTACGCTTTTTTGGGTGCGATGCGTTCGGCGGCCCAGATCGTCTCCTATGAAATCGCCATGGGTTTTGCCCTGGTGGGTGTGCTGATGGCTGCGGGTAGCCTCAATCTTAATCAGATCGTGCTAGCGCAGCAGGGCAGTATACTGCATTGGTTTTGGCTCCCGCTGTTGCCTTTGTTTGTGGTGTACTTTATCTCCGGCGTAGCCGAGACCAACCGCGCTCCTTTCGATGTGGCTGAAGGAGAGTCGGAAATTGTGGCCGGATTCCATGTCGATTATTCAGGCATGGCCTTCTCGGTTTTCTTCTTGGCAGAATATGCCAATATGATCCTAGTATCGGCGCTGGCATCCACTTTGTTTCTAGGTGGCTGGTTGTCACCTTTTGAAGGTATCTGGCTGCTTGGTGAGCTATTCTCCTTTGTACCTGGGCCGATTTGGCTACTGATTAAGATTTCGATCCTGTTGTTCCTGTTCCTGTGGTTTCGCGCTACTTTCCCGCGTTATCGTTATGACCAGATCATGCGTTTGGGCTGGAAAGTTTTTATTCCGGTGACGATCGTTTGGTTGCTGGTGATCGGGTTGGGTGTGCTGGCGCAAGTCAGTCCGTGGTTTGATTGAGCGGAGAAGGCAAGATGAATGCTTTGAACACCCTTCGATACTATGTCAAGAGCTTTTTTCTGTGGGAATTGCTGCTTGGTTTACGGGTTACCGGTCGCTATTTCTTCGCCAAAAAAATTACGGTGCAGTATCCCGAAGAAAGAACTCCGCTATCGCCTCGTTTTCGTGGTCTGCATGCCCTGCGTCGTTATCCTAATGGTGAAGAACGCTGTATCGCCTGCAAATTGTGCGAGGCGGTTTGTCCGGCATTGGCTATTACTATCGAATCCGAGCAGCGAGAGGATGGAACACGACGCACTACCCGCTACGATATCGATCTGTTCAAATGTATTTATTGCGGGTTTTGTGAAGAGGCCTGCCCAGTCGATTCGATCGTACTGACTCGGGTATTCGATTACTGTTTTGAGAAGCGCGGCGAGCACATTATGACCAAGGGAAAACTGCTCGTCCAAGGCGACCGCTTGGAAGCGCAAATTGCCGCTGATCGGGCCGCCGACGCGGCTTATCGATAGTCGGCTTTTATTGACCAGTAAAGAAGAAAACAGGTCCGCTCATGGGATTTGAAAAGTTTCTGTTCTACGTTTTCGCGCTGATCCTGGTATTTGCGGCAGTGCGAGTGATCACCGTTCGTAATTCGGTGCATGCGGCGCTGTTTTTAGTGCTAGCCTTTTTCACCAGTGCCGCGCTGTGGTTGCTGATCGAAGCTGAATTCCTGGCAATCACCTTGGTTCTGGTCTACGTGGGCGCAGTGATGGTGCTGTTTCTGTTCGTGGTGATGATGTTGGATCTCAATGTCGATCCGGTGCGTGAAGGATTTATCAAGTACTTGCCGGTTGGAGCGACGGTAGCATTGTTGATCGTGATCGAAATGAGCATGGTGGTTGGGTCCAATTATTTTAGCTCTGGACAGTACAGCTTAATTTCACATGCGGCTGATTACAGCAATACTAAGGAATTGGGTAGCGTTCTTTATACGTTCTATGTCTATCCATTTGAAATCGCTTCTGTAGTTCTGCTGGTTGCAATCATTGCTGCTATCTCGCTGACGATGCGTCGCCGTAAGGGAACCAAGTCCCAAGATCCAGCCCAGCAGGTTAGAGTATCATCGCGTGAAGGCCGAGTACGTGTGGTGCGCATGGCACCGGAAAAGAAGTAAAAGATTTTGGCGGGATGGTTCGGCTTTGACATGCCAACCGCCAAATTACTTGGGTTTTCACTCATTTCAAAAACACCCTTCAAAAATACAAGGCGGGGGATAGATGATCGCGCTGACTGATTATCTCGTGCTGGGAGCGATCCTCTTTTGTCTCAGCGTGGCCGGCATTTTTCTGAATCGGAAGAACGTCATTATCCTGCTGATGTCGATCGAATTGATGCTGCTGGCGGTAAATTTCAATTTCATCGCTTTTTCAAGATTTCTCGGCGATACCGTCGGTCAAGTCTTCGTCTTTTTCATCCTGACGGTGGCAGCGGCTGAGTCGGCGATTGGCTTGGCTATCTTGGTGGTGCTGTTCCGCAACCGTCGGACCATCAACGTTGCCGACCTCGATACACTGAAGGGTTAGCCGCATGCAAAACGTCTATCTCGGAATTGTGCTTGCCCCTCTGTTCGGTGCCATTATTGCTGGTTTGTTCGGCCGTAAAATCGGTCGTGCTGGCGCCCATTGGGTAACCATCATCGGCGTGGCGATCTCTTTTCTGCTATCGCTGGTAGTACTTCGCCACCATGTTTGGAACGGCGCCGAACCATACAATGCTTCGGTTTATACCTGGATGGTGATTGAGGGCATCCGTCTGGAAGTCGGCTTTTTGGTCGATAACCTGACAGCGATAATGATTTCCACCGTCACCTTCGTGTCGTTGATGGTCCATATCTACACCATCGGCTACATGCACGATGACGATGGATACCAACGTTTCTTCAGCTATATCGCCTTGTTCACTTTCGCCATGCTGATGCTGGTGATGTCCAATAACTTCCTGCAATTGTTCTTTGGTTGGGAAGGGGTTGGCGTAGTGTCTTATCTGTTGATTGGCTTTTGGTACAAGCGAGAGAGTGCCATTTTTGCCAGCCTCAAAGCCTTTCTGGTCAATCGGGTCGGTGATTTCGGCTTCTTGCTCGGTATCGCTGCGGTGTTGATGGCTTTCAACAGCCTTGACTATGCCGATGTGTTCGCCGCTGCTCCGCTCATGGCCGATATGACTATACAAATTATCCCCGGTTTTGACTGGTCGCTGATCACCGTGACCTGCATTCTGCTCTTCATCGGAGCGATGGGTAAATCGGCACAGGTACCGCTGCATGTCTGGTTGCCGGATTCGATGGAGGGTCCTACCCCGATCTCGGCATTGATCCATGCAGCGACAATGGTGACTGCAGGTATCTTCATGGTGGCCCGGATGTCACCCTTGTTCGAGCTATCGGAGACGGCACTGAGCTTTGTGCTGGTAATCGGTTCGCTAACCGCGCTATTCATGGGCTTCCTCGGTATCATCCAAAACGATATCAAGCGTGTGATTGCTTATTCGACACTATCGCAACTGGGCTATATGGTTGTGGCACTTGGGGTATCCGCTTATTCCGCTGCTATTTTCCATTTGATGACCCACGCTTTCTTTAAGGCCCTGTTGTTCCTGGGCGCTGGCTCAGTGATCATTGCCATGCATCACGAGCAAGATATTCGTAAGATGGGCGGATTATGGAAGCATATGCCAATCACTTGGTTTACTTTCCTGCTAGGCACCCTAGCGCTAATCGGTATGCCGGGATTTGCTGGCTTCTATTCCAAAGACAGCATTATTGAAGCGGTACATTACTCGCACATCGCTGGTTCTGGCTTTGCCTACCTCTCGGTGGTATTGGGAGTATTTGTGACTTCGTTCTACTCGTTCCGGCTGTACTTCATCGTGTTTCACGGCAAGGAGCGGATGGACCATCACACCAAAGAGCATTTGCATGAGACTCCGGCAGTGGTGACAGTGCCATTGATCCTGTTGGCGATACCTTCGGTGGTGATTGGCGCCATGACGATCGAGCCGATGTTGTTTAGCGAAACATTTAAAGAATCTATCTTGGTATCCTCTGCACACAACGTGTTAGAGCATGTTCAGGAAGAATTCCACGGCGCGTTCAATTTTGCCCTCCATGGATTGATCGGTCTGCCCTTTATTTTGGTGCTGATAGGGTTCTTTTCGACATTCTATTTGTACATGGTCCGGCCCGATCTGCCAGGGTTGATCCAGCAGAAGTGGGCTTGGCTGTACGGCTTTATGGTACGTAAGTACGGCTTCGATGAGTTTTACCAGTCGGTGTTCATGCGTGGCGGTCAGAATTTAGGTACCGCCCTGTGGAAGTATGGTGACGCGGGGCTGATCGACGGTTTGATGGTGAATGGTACAGCGCGGTTGGTGGGTTGGTTTGCCGCTATCACCCGGCATGTGCAAACCGGTTATCTGTATACCTATGCCTTTGCCATGATCGTCGGCCTGTTGATTCTGCTGACCTGGTTCGTCACCCGCTAACCTGCTAAAGAAGAATAACCACCATGCTATCGGAACTGCCTCTGCTGAGTCTTGTTATTTGGTTCCCAGTCTTGGGCGGCGTAGCGGTGCTGTTCGTGGGTGATGAGAACCCCGGACGCGCCAAGGCGCTGGCGCTGACGGTAGCCATCCTGAGTTTGCTGATCAGTATCCCCTTGTATACGTCGTTTGATCCTACGACGGCGGCAATGCAGTTTCAGGAGTTCATCCCCTGGATTCCCACCTTCAATGTCAATTATCACTTGGGTGTGGATGGGTTCTCAATGCCGCTGATCTTGCTCACCACATTCATGACCGTGCTGGTGGTTATCGCTGGCTGGGAAGTGGTGAAGTATCGAATTGCCCAGTACATGGCTGCTTTCCTAATCATGCAAGGTTTCATGATTGGGGTATTCGCCGCGATGGACGCTATTTTGTTCTACGTCTTTTTTGAGGCGATGTTGATCCCGATGTTTCTGATCATCGGTATTTGGGGTGGGCCACGTCGGGTTTACGCCACTATAAAGTTCTTTTTGTACACTTTTCTGGGATCGGTGTTCATGCTGATCGCCCTGATCTATATGTACAATCAGGCGGGTGGCTTTGAAATTCTTGATTTCCACAAGTTGCCGCTCAGCTTGACTGAACAAGTATTGATTTTCTTCGCGTTCGTGGTGGGTTTCGCGGTCAAGGTACCGATGTGGCCAGTGCATACTTGGTTACCGGATGCCCATGTTGAAGCACCTACTGGTGGTTCGGTGATCTTAGCGGCGATTACCTTGAAGATCGGTGGCTATGGCTTCCTCCGTTTTGCCCTACCGATTACTCCAGATGCCGCATCCATGTTGGACTGGCTGATCATTACCATGTCGCTAATAGCGGTGATCTACATTGGCTTGGTGGCCCTGGTTCAGCAAGACATGAAGAAGTTGATCGCCTATTCCTCGATTGCTCACATGGGTTTTGTGACCCTAGGCTTCTTTATCGTCTTTAGCATCTATCGCCATACAGGTAGTCTGAGCGGTGCAGTTATGGGCGTTGAGGGCGGCATGGTACAAATGGTGTCCCACGGCTTTATCTCTGGCGCACTATTCCTCTGTGTGGGCGTGTTGTATGACCGAGTGCATTCCCGCCAGATCAAGGACTATGGTGGGGTGGCCAACACCATGCCGATATTTGCTGCATTCATGGTGCTATTTGGTATGGCTAATGCTGGATTACCGGGTACTTCCGGGTTCATCGGCGAATTCTTGGTGATCTTAAGTAGTTTCAAGGCAAGCTTCTGGATTGCGTTCCTGGCAGCAATTTCCTTGATTCTGGGGGCGGCATATACACTGTGGCTGATCAAGCGGGTGATCTTTGGTGATATTGGCAACAGCCATGTCGCCGAGTTGCAAGATGTGAGTCGTCGGGAAATTCTCATGTTAAGCCTGCTGGCGGCGGCAGTGTTACTGCTCGGTGTCTGGCCAGATCCGTTGACATCCGTCATGCATGTCTCGGTGGATAATTTGCTACAGCATGTCACCGTTTCCAAGCTGTAAGAAAGATATCTCCTGTTGCAGAGAAGAATCCGAGAATAGGGAAACCCCATGAACTTCGTCGCCCCTGATTTCATGCCGGTATTGCCGGAACTATTCGTGTTGATCCTGGCGTGCGTGGTACTGATCGTCGATGTGTTCCTGGAACAGCGGCAGCGTCATATCACCTACGGCTTGGCACAACTCACCTTACTGGGCGCAGCTTTGCTGACGCTTTTAACCTATGCGCAGGCACCAGTGACCACGATGTTCGGTCATTACATCAAGGATGCGATGGGTGATCTGCTCAAATTGTTCATATGTTTAACCACCGCCGTCGGTTTTCTCTACTCTCGCGATTATTTGCGTCGGTGTGGCTTGTTCAAAGGCGAGTTCTTTGTGCTAGGTCTGTTCGGTGTGCTTGGCATGATGGTTATGGTGTCTGCCAACAGTCTGCTGAGCGTGTATCTGGGGTTAGAGCTGCTGTCTTTGTCGCTGTATGCCTTGGTAGCGATTGACCGGGATTCGCCCGTTTCCTCTGAAGCTGCCATGAAATATTTCGTTCTAGGTTCACTGGCATCGGGGATGTTGTTGTACGGCATTTCGATGATCTATGGAGCGACCGGTAGCGTCGATCTCCAGGTGGTGGCCGACGCCACTGCCCGACAAGGTGCGAATAATCTAGTGCTTGTATTCGGGTTGGTGTTCTTGGTGGTCGGGTTGGCGTTCAAACTGGGCGCAGTGCCGTTCCATATGTGGCTACCAGATGTTTATCAGGGCGCGCCCACTGCCGTGACCTTATACATCGGTTCGGCACCCAAACTGGCAGCATTCGCTCTAGTAATGCGCGTTTTAGTGGAAGGCTTGGGGGCATTGCAGAGCGATTGGCAACAGATGCTGATCATTCTGTCGGTGTTATCCATTGTGCTGGGTAACTTGGTTGCAGTCGTACAGACCAATATCAAACGTATGCTGGCCTACTCGACCATTTCTCATGTCGGGTTTCTGTTGTTGGGCATCGTAGCGGGTACACCAGAAGGCTATGCTGCAGCGATGTTCTACGCGATTGTTTATGTTCTGATGGCGGTCGGTGCCTTCGGTTTGATCCTCATCTTAGGTCATAACGGATTTGAGGTAGAGAACATTGAGGATTTCAAGGGACTGAATGATCGAAATGCTTGGCTGGCGTTCCTGATGATGATCATCATGATGTCGATGACAGGTGTTCCCTTTATGGCGGGCTTCTACGCCAAGTGGGTTGTGTTGCAGGCAGTGGTCAATGTAGGTCTGGTATGGTTGGCGATCCTTGGTGTGGTGTTCTCGGTGATCGGAGCCTTTTACTACCTACGAGTGGTTAAATGCATCTACTTCGATAAGCTTGAGCAAGCCACACCCGTTGATTTGAGTCTTGATACTGAAATCGCTATTAGCGCCAATGGGTTGTTGTTAGTGGTGCTGGGTTTATATCCAACTGCGCTGATGGCTTGGTGTGCCATGGCGTTGCCGAGCTAAAATCCTAAGGCTCGCATGACACAGGAAACATGGGTCGGGTTGTGGCTAGGGTTGGCAGTGATAGCTGCCAATCTGCCTTGGTTCAGCGAGCGCTGGTTATTTGTGATTCCGAGTCAACGGCTCAAGCCCTTTTGGTTGAGGTTGATCGAGTGGGGATTGCTCTATGGACTGGTCATCGGGGTAGGTTTTGGCTTTGAATATAAGATGACCGGTACCCTCCATTTCCAAGATTGGGAATTTCATGTAGTAACCTTGTGTCTATTTGCAGTGAGTGCTGTACCTGGATTTATCTATCGTTATCAGTTGCGGCCCTTGCTGTGGCGACGTGCTGGGCGATGATGGCCGCCGATATCTGAATTGATGATTTGAGCGCCATGAGGATCGTGGCGCTCATTTCTTAAGCATCCCTGATTTTCAATCCAAACCGCCTTGTCTCATCCCTGTTGTTTTGACTCCACTGTCGTTGTCTGCTTGATCCGTCGTTTTGACGGCTGATGCCAAGAGTCTTGTGCCTGATCAAAGCGCTCTTGGTTGATTTGCTGCACTGCAATATAACTCGGGTTATAATTCATGGCCTATTCGTTACCGCATGAGGTGGCCATGTCAAAACAGCATCCGATTATCGCCATCACGGGTTCATCCGGCGCAGGTACCTCAACGGTTCGAGTTGCAATGGAGCATATCTTTAGACGAGATGGCATCAATGCTGCCATTGTCGAAGGTGATAGTTTCCATCGCTATGATCGCTTGGAAATGCAACGACAATGCGAGCAAGCAAACCGTGCAGGCCGCAATCTTAGTCATTTCGGCCCTGAGGGGAATTTATTTGACCGATTGGAGGCGCTCTTTATGGAGTATGGGGAGCGCGGTGGTGGATTGCGACGTTATTACCTGCATGATCGGGAAGAAGCCGAACGCCATGGTCAGAAATCAGGGATGTTCACACCTTGGATGCCGTTACCTGTCGGAACGGATCTATTATTTTACGAAGGTCTACACGGTGGAGTGATTACCGATAAGGTAAATGTGGCTCGCTATGTGGATCTGCTGATTGGGGTGGTGCCGATCGTCAATCTGGAATGGATCCAGAAAATTCATCGTGATACCGCCGAGCGGGGCTACAGTGCCGAGGCGGTTACCGACGCTATCTTGCGGCGGATGCATGACTATATGCACTATATCGTGCCGCAGTTTTCATGCACGGACATCAATTTTCAGCGAGTGCCAACAGTAGATACCTCCAATCCCTTTACCGCTCGCGATATTCCTACCTTGGATGAGAGCTATGTGGTGATCCGTTTCAAAGATCCTCGTAAGACGCAACCGGATTTCCCTCATCTCATTCACATGATCCACGATTCATTCATGTCCCGCGGTAATACCATCGTAGTGCCTGGTGGGAAGATGGGCTTTGCCATGGAAATCATCTTACAGCCGCTCATCGAACGATTGGTGCAGCGGGAATTGTGAGAGCGGGAAATCTCACTTAGCTAGAGTGTGCATTATTACGATTCGACCGAGGAATATTGATGGTGGCGATACCAGCCAAGGTCATGATACCGCCCAGGCTAAGCTTCCAACTGAGAATATCGCCCCAGAACAGCACGCCAAATACGACCGCCAATACCGGAGTTAGCAGCATCAGCGGCGTGGTGACTCCAACCGGATAACGGCCCAGCAAATAATAGATAATTCCGTGGCCAATCAGGGAGGCGCCCAGTGCGGAGTAAATTGGCGCCGCTAGTTCCTGGACATTTGCGGTACGCAGCGCGGCCCACTGTCCTTGTTCAAACAGTAATGAAAGTAGCGCCAGTGTTGGTGTGGCGCATAACGCGATCCAAGCTTGCAGTGTGAACACGCTGACGCCACGTAACCGCCGCATTTGAATGGTTGCAAATGCCATGGCCATCGCCCCGGCGCTAATCAATAACAAGGCATCGAGATGCTGGAATACTACCGGATCGAAGCCAATGACCAGCACGCCGCCAAAGGCCAAGGCAATACCACTCAAGCGGCGGGTATCGAGGCGTTCACCTAGAAGCAGCAGCGCCAGTACTGCTGAAAATGGCACGTAGAGTTGGCTGGCGATGGCGACCGAAGCGATATCGCCACTGGCTTCCAATCCAGCAAAAATCAGGCTGAAGTGCAAGACACCCAGCACCAAACCAATCGCCAGAATATCAGCCATCCGATTGGGGACTCGGCGTAAAAAAGGCAGCAATATCAGCAATAGAATGGCAAAACGCAGACTGGTGAATAGGAAGGGCTGAAAGTGAGTAACACCTACTTTACCCACGATGAAATTGAAAGCCCAGGCGATGTTAGCTAGCAGTGCCAGCAGTAAATCGCCAGGGCGCATTTCATAAAGGTTCGGGTTCCTGCTGCTGTGATCGGGTGGTTTCAGGATTCCTCCCGCTGCCACCAGGTCTGCATCGCGTGTAAGAAGCGGGTATCCAGTTCTGCGATTGCCTGAGCGGGCAACGCACCAGTCAGGCACCACCGCTCCTGCAATTGCTGAGGATCGTAGAGCGCTTCGGTCTTGACAGCGGTACCAGCTAGCGAAGCCGACAAGCGGGCAACCTGATACTCCATGCGCAATTGAGTGAATTCAGGTGGCGAGTCCACCCCGGCCACGATTTCCATGCACACGCACCAGATTTGCCTACGCTCAAGATTATGCTCCAAGCGTACACGTGCAGCCTGTATTTGCTCGGATGTCCCTGTCAATGCGGTGCAGATCGCATCGAATCGCTGTTGGAGCGGTGCTGCAAGCGCCATTGGTAGCTCCGCCAGGGTCATCCATTCCTGGCGAGCGGATGAAAGCGCAGTATCGTCTTGGAGTGTTTGCATCTCCAATCCCGATTCCAAGCGAGTGCACAATAGGTTGCGTTGATACAGATGCTGAAAAGCTTCCCACTGATCGGTTTGACGCAAAAGCTTCTCATGCGCGATGAATTGCTGAATGGCGGCTTCAAAGCGCTGATCAAGAGCACGCTGTTCGGCTTTGGGAATCGATCCGATAGCTTGCCATTCCTGCCGTAGCGCTTGTAGCCGGATATCTGCTTGAGCCAGTTGTTCCCGGTCGATCAGAGTCAGTGCCTCGATTTCGTCACATAGCTCCAGCTTGCGTGCCAGATTGGTTTGCCGCTCGGTATCGGCCGCTTCCTGTTCCGCTTGACGACGAGCAAAGACTGCATCGCAAGCAGAACGAAACGCCTTCCATAAAGCCTGTTCTTGGCGATGGGAACTTTGTACGGTGGGTTGCCATTGCGCCTGGGCATGTTTGGCGGTTTCGATGGCAACCCGTAAGTCGGGGTTATCCGCCAAGGCTTGAACTTGTTCGATCAATCGCTGGCGTCGTTGCCGCTCGTGATCACGTTCGACATCAAGGTGAGAATCCAGCCGTTCCAGGATCTGTTGGAAACGGCGATCCAGTGTCTTGCGATCCGCACGGTTGACCGGTCCCAGTTGATGCCATTGGGTCTGGACACGTCGGCGCAGTCGATCCGCTTCGCGCCAGTCTACCTGTTGCCAGTCGGTAGTCGTTTCAAACTGTTCCAATTGTTCACAAAGCGCTAATTTTTGGTCAAGATTTTGTTGGCGCTCCCGAACTTGGTTCTCGAAATAAGCTTGGCATGGCGCGTAGGCACGCTCACAGGCATCGTTGAAGCGCTTCCACAATCCCTTAGATGCACCGCCTTCGTGTTGATCCAAGGCTTTCCAGGCGGCGCGGGTTTGTTGGATGCGTTGGGCAATGTCCGCTGGATCGGCCTCAAGATTAATCAGATTTTCGGCGGCACGGCAAAGCTGCTCTCTGGCCTGACTGGTGCCCCAGCGCCGCCAGCCACGTAGCTCACCAATTTGTGTGGTGCAGGTTTGCAGGCGCTCTTCAATCGTGGCGATCTGCCCTCGGCTCAGATCGATGCTGTCTTTCAATTGCTGGCGAGCTTGTTCCAAGAGGGGAATCGCCTGTTGTAATTCACCATTTCCGACCACCACTTCAAGTTGGGATACGCGCTCTTGAATGTCTTGCCATTCCTGATCGCGTTGTTGAACTTGTCGTTGCTTTCTGGCGCGTAGCTTATCGAGCAGGGTATCAAAATGGCTTTGCAGATCCGTGGCGAGGGCCGAGACTTCCGGTCGCTCCAATCCTTCCCAGCGTTGCCGTAACTGTTTCAGGTCGGTATCGCGCATTTCACCAGGTTCATGGAGCAGGGCATCCCCTTGTGCCAGCACCTTGCGCAGCCGCTCGGCACGGATATGGTTGCGCCGCAGGGCGCGTTCCTGCTCTTGAATATCTTGAATCCGTTGCTGGAATTGCGTCTCCTGCCGTCGGCTTTCGATATCCTGAATAGCGCCGGGAACCCAGGCGGCGGGAGCCTCAACAGTGGCGTAATGAATGGCCGCATCAAGTTCTGGATTGGGTTCGCTGTGCTGGTGTAGTCGCTCCAATAGGGCGTCCAACGTGGCGAGCAATTCCAGCCGCTGAGTTCGGCGATTGGCGCTGAGTTGGCGTTCGGCCAAAAACCGATCTCGGGCTTGCGCATAGCGCATCTGGAGTTCGGCGGACGCGTTGATTTCTTGTGTACGCCATTCCTGTTCCAGTTTCGGAAAGCGGCCTGCATTGACGCCGCTTTCTCCATCCCAGTTCAGTTGTTCCATTTCAGTACATAAGCGTTCCAGGCTTAGAGCGCATGCTTGTGCTGCATTCAGGGCATCCAGACGTTCCCGCGCCCGACGGTGCAGACGTTTATCGCGGTTGCGACTTTGCCGGGCGATACGATCCAGTAATTCAGGGTCATGTACCCGTTCCAGCGCGATCAGTCGTAAGTCTGGATAAGAATTTTGAATCGCGATATCGGCCAATACGGATTCCAGTTCGATCCGCTGTAGCGCTGCCAGCCGCAATTCAGGCTCGGTAGCGTGCCGCAGCAAAAACTCGATCAGATCGGTATCTAGGTGATCCTTCAATCGTTCCAGGCGACTGGCCAGCGGCGGGCTGTTGGCGGCTTTACCAGCCCAGAGCGCATGGTAATGCTCCCAAATAGCATTGCGAATATCTGGATCGGTGTTCTCACTGGCCATGCGCTGGAGCAGATCGAGATCGTCCATCTGCTCCAGCGCGGCGCGGCGGACAGTGGGATCGGGATCGCGTTGAGCCAGATCAAGTAGCTTCGGATCGCGGCTATCCAAGTTTCGCAAGGATTGTTTGCGGGCTTCAGGGTTGGCTTGTTGCCACTTGGGCTTCAAAAAGCGGCTTAGGATCATGGGGCGATCGACATGACTCGGGAATGAGATGAGAACCTACCGGTTTGGGGTAGTTTGCACAGGACCGGCAGCTCGTTTACGGACTACTTTAACATACTGAACTCAAGGGTTGCTGCCGCTCTACTGGGGTATTGTCGCGCCTGTTTCATTTCGCTCAGGCTGCGCGGAGTATCCGTTTTAGGATGTTTACACTACTTTCGCTTGCTACGGTTGATACTGCAAGTTGGCGAAGAACCAGCGAGTTGATAAAACGATACTCGGAAGGGAGCAAGCCATGAGTGACCAAATCCGTAAGCGAGAAACTAATAAATCTATCGAGAAAGACGAAAAACTTCGAGAGCAGCTACCGAAGAAGAGCAAGGCACAATCCAGTGCGATCAGGGAGCCGGTTGATGGTATTCGCGAACTGGACGGGGAGTTTAGAACCCAGACGACAGGGACCGTGGACAAGCTAGAGCGCTTGTTTGAGGATCGGGTGGCACGGGCACTGCGGCGGCTGGGTGTGCCAACTCGTGAAGACTTGTGGACTATTGCTAGGCAACTGGATGAGATCAATCATCGTCTTCAGACTATGATCAAAGATCAACTAGCCGTTATGCCGAGCAGTCCGATTGGGGAAAAAGATAAGCTAAAGCGAAAGGATGAGCCAAGCATCATCCATGACTAAAGCGACCATAACCGGTTGCGGGGCGAAAGGCAAAGCAGCAAATCGCCTTGATTGCGGGTAATGGCGCAGCATGCTGATCTGGGGGTCGGTCTCTCCGCACTGGAAGGTGGAGAGATTGGACCGCCATCTGAATAAAATCGGCGGTCCTTGGGTAGAGCGGCGAATCTTAGGCGTTGAGATCGGGTATCAGCTTGCTTTCCAGATGGGCGATCATGTCTTTGAGCATGAGTTTTCGTTTTTTGAGTCGCTTCAGTTCAAGCTCGTCGATTAGCGGATCCTTGGCTAAACGCGCGATCACATCGTCCAGATCGCGGTGTTCCACCTGCAATTCGACGAGGCGATGCTTGCAATGTTCGATGTCGTTGGTCTCCATTGTGGGGCTTCTCCGAAGAAGGGCGGTTTTTCCGTCCGGCGTAACGGGCCGGTATCGGGGAGGTTGTCAACGCGCGGCGCTAACCGTGGTCATGGGGAGTCTAGCCCTACCTCGAACGGCCGGCAAGAGATCGACTTGGCGTAAGCCCCCTGGTTTCGGGTAAAGTCAGCGCGCCGAATACGGTTCCCAGGATGACAGAGCGATGATGGTGGCAGTCAAAAAACAGCGGATCGATTTCAATAAGCTTCAAAAACGGTTGCGGCGCAATGTCGGCCAAGCCATCCAGGATTTCAACATGCTCGAGGACGGCGACCGGATCATGGTTTGCCTGTCTGGTGGCAAAGATTCTTTCGTCATGCTCGATATTCTGCGCAAGTTGCGCGAACGAGCGCCAGTACGCTTTGAATTGATTGCAGTCAACCTGGACCAGAAACAACCGGGCTTTCCTGAACATGTGTTGCCGGAGTATCTCCAAAGTATCGGGGTGCCATTTCACATCATCGAACAGGACACCTACAGCGTGGTTAAACGCGTGGTGCCTGAAGGGAAAACGACTTGTAGCTTATGTTCACGGTTGCGGCGCGGGGTTTTGTATACCTTCGCCAAGCAGCACGGTATGACCCGAATCGCGTTGGGCCATCACCGCGACGATATTTTAGAAACCTTGTTTTTGAATCTGTTTCATGGCGGCAAGCTCAAGGCCATGCCGCCTAAGCTGCTCAGCGATGATGGCCAGCATGTGGTGATCCGACCATTAGCCTATTGTCGGGAGCGCGACTTGGCGGCTTACGCCGAGATCCAACAATTTCCGATCATTCCCTGCAATCTGTGCGGTTCACAGCCGAATCTGCAGCGTCAGGCGCTCAAAAGCATGCTGCAACAATGGGAAAAACAATTTCCGGGACGGGTGGAGAATATCTTTGCCGCGCTACGGAACGTGGCGCCTTCGCATCTAGCCGATACTGACTTGTTCGATTTTGTCGGATTGGGCACGCGCAATGGCGGTCAGGCGCCCGCTTGGTTACCCGATGGGAAAGGCGATGGTGCGACAGCGTGGGATGAAGATGCGATGGCACCGCTTATCGCCGCGCCCCCCGCCTGGACCGAAGTCCGTTTACCCGTGCCCAGCGTGCGATCCGAATCATGAACCCGCTTTAGGTGCTTACCCGACAATCGGGCGGGAGTAGCGTTTGATGCTCCGCAAAATTCACTGCTATGTTTCAAATTTTTCCGCAATAATTTCTATCGACTGCGTCGAATGACGGCGCTAAGAATCGGTTTGCGGGCCACAATGAGGAGAACGAACGGATGAAGAAACAATGGTTGGGAATCGCCGCCGTGATCGGATTGGCGCTGAGTGGGAGCGGAGTTCAGGCGGCCGATACCATCAAGATTGGTTTGATGGCACCACTGACCGGCTCCTGGGCCGGGGAAGGGCAGGGAATGAAGCGTGTCGTCGAGTTGTTGGCCGACCAGCAAAATGCCAAGGGTGGCGTGCTGGGCAAGCGGATCGAAGTGATCGCTGAGGATGATGGTGGTGACCCGCGCACTGCCTCGCTGGCTGCACAACGCCTGACCACGCAGGGTGTGGTGGCAGTGGTCGGTACTTACGGTTCTTCGGTGACCGAAGCCAGTCAGACGATTTACGACGAAGCAGGCATCCCGCAGGTCGCCAATGGTTCCACCGCCATTCGTTTGACGGAAAAAGGATTCAAGCATTTCTTTCGTACCGCGCCACGCGATGATGAACAAGGCCGCATGGCGGCACGGACCATCGAGAAGCTGGGTTTCAAGAAGGTCGCTATCCTGCACGACAACACCTCCTACGCCAAAGGTTTGGCCGATGAAGCCAATGCTTTGTTGAAGAAAGAAGGTAAAGAGGTCGTATTTTTCGATGCACTGACTCCAGGCGAGCGCGATTACACCGCGATTCTCACCAAGCTGAAGGGCGCCAATCCCGATATGGTGCTCTTTACTGGTTACTATCCCGAAGCGGGTCTGCTGCTGCGGCAGAAGAAGGATATGAACTGGAATGTCCCGTTCCTGGGTGGTGATGCCACCAACAATGTCGATCTGGTCAAGATCGCTGGCAAGGAAGCGGCCGAGGGTTTCTATTTCCTTAGCCCGCCACAACCGCAGGATCTGGATGCGCCGGATGCTGCGGCTTTTTTGAGCGATTACCAAGGGAAATATCATGAACTGCCGCCCTCAATCTGGGTGGTATTGGCAGGAGACGGTTTCCGGGTACTCGTGGCCGGTATCGCCGGTGCTAAATCCACCGATGGCGACAAGGTTGCCGAATACCTGCATCAGAATCTTAAGGACTATCCGGGTCTGAGTGGTCCGATTTCCTTCGACGCCAAGGGTGATCGCGAAGGAGAGGTGTATCGCGTATACCAGGTCGATGCCAAAGGCGATTTCGTGTTGCGGAAGCTCTAAAGCGAATCCTGGTACTCTCGTGGACGAGTTTTTCCAACAATTGACCAACGGCCTAGCCGTGGGCGGCATCTACGCTCTGATCGCTTTGGGTTACACCATGGTTTATGGGGTGCTCAAACTGATCAATTTCGCCCACGGCGACCTGTTTACCTACGGCGCCTATCTGGGATTGACGCTGTTGACTTCCTTGGCATTGACTGACCGTCTGGGTTTTACCCTGGGTGTGCTGGTGTTGGTGCTGATGGTGATGGGTCTGGTGGCGGTCCTGGGCGCAATCCTGGAGCGGGCGGCGTATCGCCCCTTGCGGGAATCTCCTCGGTTATCGGCGGTGGTGTCGGCCTTGGGGGCGTCGATCTTCCTGCAAAACACCCTGATGCTGATTTATGGGGCGCGTTTTCAGGTATATCCCGACAACATTCTGCCCACCACTACATTAAATGTATTTGGCCTGTATCTACCCCTGATGCGGGTGCTGATCGTGTTGGCCTCGGTGGCGATGATGGCCGCACTGTATTTATTCATCCAGAAAACCCGAATCGGTGCCGCGATTCGTGCGGCAGCGATTGACCAAGGCGCAGCACGATTGATGGGTATCGATGTCAATCGTGTGATCTT
>JACSSB010000366.1 GCA_014879435.1 Phycisphaerales bacterium | reverse complement strand
GAGGCGATCATGGCCCGCGCCCGTGAAAATCCAGGATTGACCTCCATCGACAGCGATTATCAGGCCAGTCAGCCTACTCTGCGTGTTGAAATCGATCGCGCTCTAGTCGATGAATTGGGCATTCCGGTCGAACGCATCGCCGCTACCTTGCAGACTCTATTGGCTTCGCGCGAGGTCACCACCTACATCGATCGGGGTCGTGAGTACAGCGTGTTGTTGCAGGCCAGAGCCTTTGATCGGCGCCAACCTAATGACTTGCAAGGAATCTTCGTGCGTGCCGACCGGAGCGGTGAATTGGCGCCGCTCAGTGCAGTGGTCGCGTTGCGCGAGGATACTTCGGCGCTGGCCTTGCGCCGCTTTGATCGCTTACCGGCGGTCACAGTCGAAGCCTCGCTGGTTGGCGATTACGATCTTGGTCGGGCCATCACCGATCTTGAGCGCATCGCCGCCGAAACCCTGCCCGTAGAAGCGCGGGTTTCGTTCACCGGTGTTGCCGAATCCTTTCAGGAGACATCGGGCGGTTTGTATTTTACCTTCGGCCTAGCGCTGTTAATCGTGTTTCTGGTACTGGCCGCTCAGTTTGAGAGCTTTATTCATCCGCTCATCATCTTGTTGACCGTACCGGTTGGGATCACTGGGGCCTTGTTGGCTTTACTACTGACCGGTCAGTCGATCAATCTCTACAGTCAGATCGGCTGTGTGCTGTTGATCGGTCTGATGGCCAAGAATGGTATCTTGATCGTGGAATTTGCCAACCAGATGCGCGCCAGCGGCTTGGATACGCGAGCTGCGGTGCTGGCGGGCGCCAGTCAGCGGCTGCGACCGATTCTGATGACCGTGCTCTCCACCGTGTTGGGGGCGCTGCCGCTGGCATTGGCGACCGGAGCCAGTGCCGAGAGCCGAATCGCCATCGGTGTGGTTGTGATCGGTGGGCTGTTGCTGTCCACCGTGCTCACGCTGTTTCTGACCCCGGTACTCTACGATCTGTTGGCGCGCTTTACCCGGCCAGCCAATGCTGTCGAGCAACGGTTGGCGGCGCAGTTGCAAGAGGTGGCGCCTGCTACTGCATCCACTCATGGTCAACCGGGTTGACTGAAGCAGTTGTGGAATCCTAGTTGGCTCTGATGATGGCCAGATAGGCCCGCTGGCATCGATACGCCTGAATTAGAGATCCGTATCACGACTATTGGAGTATAATGACCTGCTGGCCAGAATTTTTTGTGGTATCCGAGGTCATAATTCCTGCCAATGCGTGCGTCCTGGTTGAAGATTCATTCTCTATGAAACAATTTTTTCAGCGTTACCTGCCGGACCCGCAATATCTGCGCACGCATAAGAACCTCCGTTTCCTCGGAGAATTATTGCATGATCCCCGCCTGTGGCATTTTAGTCGACGCCATACTGTGCGAGGATTAGCTGCTGGCATGTTTTTTGCTTTCGTTCCGGTGCCCTGGCAGATGTTGCTGGCCGCTACTGCCGCTGCTTTGCTGCGGTTCAATCTTCCGGTAGCAGTGGCGATGGTGTGGATCACCAATCCATTGACCATGCCGGTTATCTTTTATCTGACCTACCGGTTTGGTGCTTGGTTATTACACCAACCGCCACAAGACTGGAATTTCGAGCCTACCTTACAATGGTTGTTGCATCAGGCCGGGACCATCGGTCCTCCCTTGTTGCTTGGCTCGCTGGTCGTGGGCGTGATCGCGGCCATTCTGACCTTCTGTATCGCTCACCTGCTTTGGCGCTGTTATATCATCAACAAATTTCGTCGTCGGCGAGCCGCGGCGTGCTCTGGCTAGGACGTTGGATCGATCCAATCTCGGCTCCAGCCATCATTTTGTCGGTCTTTGATCAGCGCCTTTCCCACTCGGTTATTAGGTACTGTTTCTCATATGTCATCCTCTATTACCCAATTCGAGCAACTGGCACTTTCTGCCCCGTTGCTGCAAAGACTGCAAGATCTTGGCTACGAAGCTCCCACGCCTATTCAGGCAGCCACCATTCCGTATCTGCTGGACGGCCACGACCTGTTAGGTCAGGCGCAAACCGGAACCGGCAAGACGGCTGCCTTTGCTCTGCCGATACTGCACAAGCTGGATCTCACAGAACGGCGGCCACAAGCACTGGTATTAACGCCCACCCGCGAACTGGCAATTCAGGTCGCCGAGGCTTTCCAAGGGTACGCGCATCATCTACCGGGTTTTCACGTATTGCCGATTTACGGCGGCCAGAGCATGAGCAACCAGCTCCGCCAGCTCAGGCGCGGGGTACATGTCGTAGTCGGCACACCAGGGCGCATCATGGACCACTTGCGCCGGGAAAGTCTGCCGCTGGAAGGCTTGCGCACCTTAGTATTGGACGAAGCCGATGAAATGCTGCGGATGGGTTTCATCGAAGATGTGGAGTGGATTCTGGAGCAGACTCCCCCAGAGCGGCAGACGGCTCTATTTTCGGCGACCATGCCCGAGCCGATCCGTCGGGTGGCGCACCACCATTTGCGCGATCCACAAGAAGTCAGGATTGAAACCCGTACCGCTACTGTCACCTCGATCCGGCAGCGTTACTGGCAAGTCAGTGGCTTGCATAAGCTCGACGCCCTGACCCGTATCCTAGAGGTGGAAGAGGTCGATGCGGCCTTGGTGTTCGTTCGCACCAAAACTGCCGCTACCGAACTGGCGGAGCGGTTGGAGGCGCGTGGTTATGCCAGTGCGGCCTTGCAAGGTGATATGAGTCAGGCCTTGCGTGAACGTACCGTTGAGCAACTCAAGAACAACAGCCTCGATATCGTGGTCGCCACCGACGTGGCTGCGCGTGGACTCGATGTGCCACGCATCAGCCATGTCATCAATTACGACATTCCTTACGACACCGAAGCTTATATTCACCGAATCGGTCGCACTGGTCGTGCAGGGCGGCCGGGTAATGCGATCCTCTTCGTCGCGCCACGCGAGATGCGGATGCTGCGGGCTATCGAAAGAGCCACGCGTCAACCCATCGAGCCGATGCCGTTGCCGACATGGAAGGTGATTGCAGCCCATCGCCTGACGCAATTTAGGCAGCAGATCGTGGATGTACTGACTTCGGAAGATCTGGACTTTTTTTATGGCGTGGTCGCTCAGATCGAAAAGGAACAGGAAATCGGCCCACACGATATCGCCGCAGCCCTGAGCTTTCTGGCCCAGCGTGACCGCCCATTGCGGATTGAGGAAAGTAGCGATCCGGCGGAGGCGGCAAACAATCGATTCCGCTCCATGTCCGAAGCACCATCAAGGTCGGAGAGGTCGGAGAGGTCCGAGAAATTCGACAAGCCACGCCGACGTTCCAAGGAATCTGAAGATCTCGATCTAGTGCGCTATCGGATCGAAGTCGGCCATCGGCATGGTGCGACTCCGCGAGATATCGTCGGTGCCATCGCCAATGAAGCGGGTATCGAAAGTCGGTACATCGGACGTATCGAAATCCACGATGATTACAGCACCGTGGATCTACCCAATGGCATGCCTGCTGAGATCTTCCGTCATCTGAAGAAGGTTCGGGTACGGCAATATATGTTGCAGATCAGCCGATATGATTCATCCGACTCAGAACGCGCACATCCAGCTTTCGGGGCGACAGCCGCGAAAAGCAGGCCGGTCAGAGGGGAGCAACGAGGCAAATCGGCCGAGCACAAGTTCGGAAAAAGGCATTCCGATCACCATCAAAATTCCTAAAGTGATTCGCGGTTGCGGGAGAATCGGATCATGCCGACGATCTACGGTTTTCTAAGCGCCCGCTCCTAAAAGTGGTGACTGCGAGCCCTGATCAGGAAGTAGTGCGATCCGGGTTCGTTCCGTCACGGGGGTGCGCCCCAGCGTTGTGATGTTTGGCCAGTTGTTCCCAAATCCAACCGCCGGGAATCTCCCGGCCGTGTAGCACGTAATCGAGCGCGTTCTTGTTATTCAAGCTCAGTTCGAACACACCGCGTACTGTGGCTTGACCGACAAATAGCAGTTGATCGCCCGCTTGGATGGGGGTCCGCCGATGCGGCAGCATGACGGTCGAACCATCATCCCGCTTCAGATACAGTACCCGGCACGCCAGATCCTGGGAGCGATCATGTGGATCGCACAACAGATCACCCAAGGATATGGTTTGCGCATTGTGGCTCAGCCACTCCAGCAGCGCCGGAGCTTGGCGGGCATCCACGCCCACGCTCCATACGGTGGGTGCTTCCCAACCAAATCGTTCGGTCAATTGATCCAGCAGGG
Source organism: Phycisphaerales bacterium (assembly GCA_014879435.1). Taxonomy (GTDB): domain Bacteria; phylum Pseudomonadota; class Gammaproteobacteria; order Competibacterales; family Competibacteraceae; genus Competibacter. Next base: position 1,717 of record JACSSB010000366.1, on the reverse strand, counting down.
TACTGGCCCAGGCGTCGCCACGTTGCTTGATCTGCCACAGGAAGGGGGCCAGCAGAGGCGTGGTCAGGATTGCCAGACATTCGCGGGCGACGATCCGGCTCGGTACCACGGTAAAATCGGATTCAAAGGCGTCGAATAGCGCCTGATTGGCTTGCAGGTTTTGTCGTAAAACTACGAACAATTTGGGATTCAAGCTCCGCGCCGTGACTACGACCGACAGATTATCGATGTCGTCGCAAGTACAAGCAGCGATCCCCACCGCGTTGTGGATACCGGCTTCCAGCAGAGCAGGCACGCCAGTCCCATCACCACGTACCCAATGCCGTTGGCTATCGTCTGGAGGTGGCTCACGATCGATGACGGTGACCAGCACGCCAGCCTGTTCCAAAGCCGATACCATGACCTTCCCAAAACGACCATAGCCACACAGCACCCATTGACCGCGTGGCGGATCGCGGTGCGGTACGACCGTGGTGCCAGGAACGCCGGTCAACCATTCCAGCAGGTGGTAAGCCGCTGGCGCGCCCAAGGCCAGCGCCAGATAGCGGCCGAACTTGTCGAAAGGATTGATGATGTGTCGAGTGCCGAAGGAAGCCATGTTGGTAGCTGCTTCGATAGTTTCGGCCCGACAGAGGGCAGGGAGTTTGGGGGCCAGTAGCCGGACAGAGATAGCAATGGCTAGGTTGGCGTTATCGTCGTTAGTCAAAGCGATAACGCCGAGACAATGGCGGTGAGTTAATCCAGCCAGTTTCAACACTTCCGGTTGACGTGCATCGGCTACCAGTGCCGGGATATCGGCAGTATGGCCGTGCAGATCGAGTTGGCTGACCCGCGCCTCATCGATCTCGACTACCACCGCTCGCATCTGTAGTTGATCAAGCGCACGACAGATCAGTTGTCCAGTCTCACCATAGCCGCAGACCAGATAAAACGGTTCTCGCATGTGCCGTACCGCACGATTGAAGCGTTGCAGGCGCACGGCTTTCTGGAAATTCTTGTCCTGGAGCAGAGCCAGCAGGGTACCGATCGAATACGCCCAACCGATCACGGACAGATAAATGCAGAAGATGACCCACAGCCGCTGCGATTCCGAAAAAGCATTGGGAATTTCCCCAAAGCCGATGGTGGTCGCGGTATAGCTGATGAAATAGAAGGCATGAAAAAAGCTTATCCGATTCGGTTGACCTTGCGCATCGATGCCAGGAATTAGGGTCAAACCTAATACTGAGACCGCATAAATCGAAATGAGCGTAATCAGCGGCGCCCGCATCCGTCGCAGCGCCAGGAAAAAGGTGCTGTCTTGGGTGTCTGGATTCATCGTCTTTGCATGATGGTTTCGGCGATCAGGATGATGATCGATACGATGTTGGCGAGCAATGCACCGCCTGAGAGCGAAACGACTTTGGTAGTCAGTTCTGGAGTCAGATCGACGCCAGCCACCTGTGTGCCATAGCCCCAAACCAGGGCTGCGGCGATGAGTTGCAGATCCGCCACCAGACTGGTGGAAAGGTGAATGGCGCCGATGTGGGTACGATCACCGAATTTGAGTACCGTGGCGATCAGGTTGACCACGATAGCGGCGAATAACTCGTACACGTCATGATGCGCGGCATTATCGATGTCGCCGACGAAAAAACCGAAGTTCAGTGTGGCGGCGAGGACGATGAAGAAACCGAAGATGACTTTTTCGAGGTTCATGGCAAGGGGTCCAAGGGCC
>JACSSB010000301.1 GCA_014879435.1 Phycisphaerales bacterium | reverse complement strand
AGCAGTCTGGCTTTTTGACGAATTTCCGGCGTGACGGTATAAGAATCGCCCAGCAAAAGTCCTTTATACCCGCCACGGTAGCAGATGATGTCGATGCTAGGGTCGATCTCGGAGTAACGCTCGATCAGGCCCCCAACGGCCGAACTCAGACAGGGTGCCAAACCGCCGGCGGTGAGGATGGCGACTTTCCGGGGTGTACTCATGGTGGAATGAACCTCATTACGTTACGTTGCGCGGGAGAAATAGAAACATTAAAAACCAAACTGGAATGTTAGGAGGAATTTTGCCAAGGAACAACGCGGGCATGAGCGATGGCGATCGCGCTGTGGATGCGATTAGCCCATTTTTGGCAGGAGATCTTGCTGTCAGCGAGGCAGATTGATCACGCCTTTTGCGGCAAAGTAGGGTCTATGTGGAAAATCTTGAGCTTGGAGTACAACGTGCCACGCATATTTTCAGTGATCATCATGGTGTTGAGTTTGATGGTACCGACCTTGGTTTTGGCTGCGCCATCATCGGTGCAACGCTATTTCGAGGGTCTCCAATCGTTGCACGCGGATTTTATCCAGCGTGTATACGATGACCGGTCACGGGTTGTGCAAAGCTCCAGCGGCGAGATGCTGATGCAGAAGCCGGGCAAGTTTCGCTGGAACTACCGCACCCCAACCGAGCAGATCATCGTCGCCGACGGCCAACGGTTATGGGCCTATGATATCGATCTGGCGCAAGTGACCGTCCGTAAGATGGATCAAGCTTTAAGTTCGACACCGCTGGCCTTGTTGAGCGGTGCAGCGCCCATCGAAGAGGCCTTTAGCGTGGGCGCCCCACGCAGCCAGGATGGACTCACTTGGTACGATCTGACCCCCAAGCAACCGCAGCCCGAATTTCGCTTGTTGCGGGTTGCCTTCAAGGGCGATCTGCTGGTCAGCCTGGAACTCGAAGACAGTTTCGGTCAACGTACCCGCTTGGATTTCCAAAAGCTGGAGCGCAATCCGATACTCGATCCCGCGCTGCTGAAATTTACTCCACCACCGGGCGTGGATGTGGTCGGTGATGCCAGCTAAAGTCTTGGCCAGCGCCTCGCCCCAGCCCTTGGCTGACCGGTTGCGGCCGCGTGCGCTGGATCAGTTTGTTGGCCAACGGCACTTGCTGGCGCCGGGTAAGCCGCTGCGCTTGGCCATCGAGCAGGGGCAGCCGCATTCCATGGTGTTGTGGGGACCACCCGGTACCGGCAAAACCACCCTGGCGGAATTATTAGCCGGGGCCAGTCAGGCCGAGTTTATTCGACTGTCAGCGGTGATGGCGGGTGTGCGCGATGTGCGGGCGGCAGTGGAGCAGGCGCGGATGCTGTGGCGAGATCAGCAGCGCCGTACCGTTTTATTCATCGATGAAGTCCACCGCTTCAACAAGGCGCAGCAGGATGCGTTTCTGCCCTTTGTCGAGGACGGCACCCTGATCTTCATCGGCGCCACCACCGAAAATCCCGGTTTCGCTCTCAATAATGCTTTGTTATCGCGGGTGCGGGTCTACGTACTGAATAGTCTCGATTCCACCGCCATCCTCCAATTGCTGGATCGCGCCTTGAACGATGCCGAACGTGGGCTGGGAGGGCGTTGGTCGTTGTCCGTTGCGGCGCGAGAGCAACTGGCTCAGTCCGCCGATGGCGACGCGCGCCGGGTCTTGATTTGGCTGGAATTAGCGGCGGAACTGGCAGATGCACAAGGCATGATGCTGGAAGAGGCGCTACCGGAGGTGATGAACGAAGGGGCGGGGCGGCGCTTTGATCGCGGTGGCGATCTGTTCTACGACCAAATTTCCGCCTTGCATAAAGCAGTACGCGGTAGCAGTCCTGATGCAGCGCTGTATTGGTTCGCCCGGATGCTGGATGGAGGTTGCGATCCGTTGTACATCGCCCGGCGCGTGACACGGATAGCCAGCGAGGATATCGGTAATGCCGATCCCCGTGCCCTGCAACTGGCGCTGAATGCTTGGGAGGCGCAGGAACGGATGGGTAGTCCTGAAGGTGAGCTGGCCATTGCTCAAGCCATCGTCTACCTAGCGGTCGCGGCCAAAAGCAATGCGGTTTACACTGCATTGGCGGCAGCTCGTCAGGACGTGGAACGCCACGGTACGCTGGAGGTGCCGCCGCATCTGCGTAATGCCCCCACCACCTTGGCCCGGAAATTGGGTCATGGCGAAGGCTATCGCTATGCACACGATGAACCCAATGCCTATGCAGCGGGTGAAAGTTACTTTCCAGAAGCGCTTAAGGGCGCTCACTATTACCATCCAACCGTCAACGGTTTGGAGGGGCGAATCGGCGAAAAATTGGAACGGTTGCGCGAACTGGATCGAAATAGCAACCGACGACGATTCCCTTGAAGCCCAAGCGCATCGCTCAGGTGATGATTTTGGCTGGATGATCTGCAGGAGAATTTTCATATGAGTCACTTAACGGGCAAGGTGGTGATCGCGCAGGGCGGCGGTCCTACGGCAGTGATCAATCAGAGTTTGGTCGGGGCGGTACTCGAATCGCGTAAGTTTCCGCAGGTGAGCCAAGTGTGGGGTGCGCGCCATGGCGTGCGCGGTATCGTCGCCGAGGATTTCATCGATCTGTCCGAGGCGACCCGCCATAACCTCGAACAAGTTGCCAGGACGCCTTCCTCCGCATTGGGTTCCACCCGTGACAAACCGGATGCGGAATATTGCCAGCGTATTTTCAGTGTGTTCAGGAAGCATGAGGTTCGCTATTTTTTCTACATTGGCGGTAATGATTCCTCCGACACCGTGCGCATTGTCAGCGAGCACGCGGATCGAGAAGGTTATGAGCTATGCGCCGTGCATATTCCCAAGACCGTCGATAATGATCTGCCGATCAACGACCATTGCCCTGGTTATCCTTCCGCCGCGCGCTTTGTAGCCAGCGCCTTTGGTGGGATCAACGCCGATCTGATGGCGCTACCCGGCGTCTATATCGGGGTGGTGATGGGGCGTCATGCAGGCTGGTTGACGGCAGCGGCGGCGCTGGCTCATCGGCACGAGGATGACGGCCCGCATCTGATTTATGTGCCAGAACGCGTCTTCTCGATTGACCGCTATCTTGCCGATATTGATCGGATTTATCAGCGATATGGGCGTTGTATCGTGGCGATTTCGGAAGGGGTCTGGGCAAGCCGAGACGAAAAAGGCAAGGAAATTCCCCTAGCCGTCGATCTGATGCGTAAGGCGGGTCACCAACCGGAGACTGACGCACACGGCAATATCCAACTTTCTGGTGGTGTACTGGCCGATGAGCTGGCCGAGAGTGTGCAAAAAGGATTGGGGATCAAACGGGTACGCGCCGATACCTTTGGTTATCTCCAGCGCTCGTTTCCTGGGGTGGTGTCTAACGTGGATGCCCGCGAAGCCTATGAGGTGGGCGAGAAAGCGGTGCATTATGCCTGTGGGCGCGGGCTGAGCGGTTCGGTGGTTATCAAGCGTGTCGGAGCGTATGCGGTGAAATACGATCTGGCCGATGTGCGTGATGTCGCTGCCAGAACCCGGCATATGCCAGATGAATTCCTCAATGCGGAGGGGAATGGGGTTACCGAGGCTTTTCGCGCTTATCTACGCCCCTTGCTCGGTGATGATTTTCCACATTTGGAGCGGTTGTGGGCACCGGCGGTTACCTTGACGGATGATTGACGGCGGCCTGGGGTCTGGCTTGCACGAGTGGTGTTGTAAGCCATGACGGTGTTGACTCCATGCGCTCGGGATTTCCTTCTACCGGCGCAGGTAAGCCAATTCCTTGGGTAAGGCGATGTTGTTGCCGAAGCGGTCTTCCCCATAGCCAGATTTGGCCAGCAGCTTCAGGTCGCTCAGCACACGCTTGTCACCGGTAAAGGTGATGGTCAGATCGGTCTTGATATCGATCTGACCTGTGGCCAGTAAATGGATGATTTCGGCAGTGATGATTTCCAGCAGAATGCCTTCTTGGGTGAATTCATCGCTGAGCCGTAGTGGCTGTTGGTAGAAAATGAGTTTGCCTTGCTTGGCTAACCTGGACACGATGTCCGTGATGGCGGTTTGAATTTGCTCATGGTTCAGATTGCCAGTCGGTAACGGTAAGCATCCGATTTCCATGAGTAACCATCGTCTTTTTTGTGCATTGATCTTTTCATTAGCCCTGAAGAGATCCATAGGTGTGCTGGCGTCATAGGATTGACCATCCAGCTCCATTTTAACGTCGCTGCCATAATGGCGCACAATCCGCGCAATCAAGGTAGCCGGTCGGACATGTAATCCTCGATAACAGGGAACAGGAACCGTGACGGTTCCCACTTCGGCATAACGCCTGAGTATGACGTGACATAAGGAACGCCCTTGATTGAGGTACATCCCGGCATAGGCGACCGAATAATTCATCAGTAGGGTGAGCAGGGTTTGTGGCGTAATGACTGGTTTGCGCCGCAAAGAAGAATCGCCTGTATTAATATTGAGATGACGCTCGTAATAGTGAATCAATCCAGTAGCGATTTCCAGGAGATGGTAAACCACACTAATATGTCCGCGCAGGACCGGCAAATTAGCATCCAGGCATTCAATTTCGGTTTCACAGACATGTGTATCGTAAAGAGATTGAAGGCTGTGAAACCGGAATTTCAAATAGCGTAGATTATCTTCGCTGATCGGATCAGGAATACAGGTGGCGTATTCTGAGGGTTCGATTCGCTCGACGATATGCAGGAGATCGCTTTCAGCAGCCAGATTCAAATAGGCGGTAGCCAGTTGCGTGATGGTTTCCGAGGCGCTCTTCACCTTGCGGGCGGCCCGATCTTGGTCCAGTCGGCCTGCTGGTAGCGGCTCAGCAAATTGCTCCATGGTGATATCGTCTGCCTCGATTGACAGACCCAAGCGAGAGGCCTGGGTGAGGAATTGATGCGTGGTGGTGGCTAAGATTTCGCCGGTATCGATGATCGACTGTGCGGTGGATGCGGCGAAATCCTGATCGATGGGCAATAGCAGATAGGATGGTAGGGCATGCCGAATGTGCAGCAGTTTGTAGCAGGCATCAGAAAACAGTTTGATTGTGGCGGTTAGTGATCGAAATTTGGACCAGCGGCGGTTATTGCGTGCGCCATAGGCGTCAAGTAATTCCTCCAATTGAACCGACTGAGAGAATAGATCCCCTATCAAGGGGCGAGTCAGATCGATAAAGTTGGAGTGCTTCTCCGAAAGTAGGTACGCCAACTGCAGTAATCGGCGGGCACGTTCACTGATGAGATGAGTGAATTCCTGGTCACCAATGATCGCGGACATCGTGAACGGGGCAAGATTTTTTTCAGCAGTCATGGCGGTATCTCTTAAGGTTCCGCCAATCCGCGCACGGCGCTGAACCGGCAAGTCATATTAAAAGAATAGCTCACTAGCTACCGGCCTTTGTTATTAACCACACAATAACGATAACTCAGTTGGCCTCAACCATCCAGAATGCATTGAAGGGGAATTTCCAAAATGGGTTAAAGGTGGTTTCATGCCAGGGCAAGGCCGTGACCTTCATGTCAGAGGGGTAAGTTGCGACTATTGATTTGGCTTGAATTATGGTCATGAACTGACAAACAATTTATATCATCATCTTTTACTTCAACATACATATAAGGAGAAAAATTGACATACACCAAAGTTAGGCTTTACTTTTCAAAGTCTGTCCACACGATGCCGTCCAGCGGGTGTGGATACCACTAAGGTAGGAAACTTCGGCAGCAAGGTCGAGAACAGACCGAGCCAACATGCGACTACCGTAAACCATGAAAATCCTGAGGAGTAACTGATGGCTCTTAAAGAAGTCGTGATTGTCAGTGCCGCGCGCACGGCGATTGGTAAATTCATGGGCAGCCTCAAAGACGTATCGGCCCGCGAGCTGGCAATGACCGCAGCTAAGGGTGCGATCGAACGGTCTGGCGTTTCGGCCGACATGATCGACGAAATCTGCATGGG
>JACSSB010000365.1 GCA_014879435.1 Phycisphaerales bacterium | reverse complement strand
CATCATTCCACCAACAAATGGGTGAACACTCATGCTTTTGATGCCCAAATTGCGCCCTTTTCTCCTCGCGCCTTTCGCGTGGGTGCTACTGGCGCTGATCCTGTTGCTGGCGACCGGCTGCAGCTCAAGTCCTCCCGAAGAACCCGCCGTTGTCCCTGCTGGTACTCGGGAAAATGGCATGCTGGTGCTCACTCAAGCCGATAATCAGCGCACCGCCGAAATTCGGGTCGGCGAACAGATCGTGGTGCGGTTGCCAGAAAGCCGCACGACCGGCTATGTCTGGGCCATTGATGAAACCAACCGACAACTGTTAGCACTGGACGGAACCCGCTTCGAGGAACCCAAAGAGGGCTTCATCGGTGCACGTGGCACCCGCAGCTATACCTTGAGCGCTCGCCAAGCGGGCAAGGTCGATCTCAAGCTCAAATATTGGCGGATTTGGGAAGGCGAAGGTTCGGTGAGTGAGCGCTTTAGTGTGACCCTACTCATTCAAGATAAATGACTTAGCGAGTGCCAAGTGACTTTACCCAAACAACAGCAAGACAGGCATCGACGCGATTAATTTTGAGAAAAGGCTTTAGGAAGGCCACGCTTGGCGAACGGTGTATCGTTATACTATGCCCCGCACTTCGTCGCCGACCGCGCCAAATGGCCGTAATCCTCGCTAAGTGTTCAATCTTCAAGAATCGATATTCGGTTTAACCGTATTTACCAGGGGCTATGCCCCGCCAAGGAGAACAAAATCATGAGAGAACGCATTGTGGCCGTTCTGGGCGTGGTGAGCCTGTTGACGACCGTGGGCTGCACCAGCATGAGTGTGGACAAGCACAAAGGAAATGAAGCGGAAAAAGCGCAGGTCGCCCAGCAAGAATCGGCACCCACGCCAGCGCCGGTCATCGCTGAAAGCGAAACTGTCACCACGACTGCAACGGTGCGAGCGATCGATCTGAAAAACCGGTTGGTGACTCTCAAGCCAAAAAGTGGCCAGCCGTTCACCATTCACGCAGGCGATGAAGTACGCAACCTGTCCCAGGTCCGAGTGGGGGATCAGGTCGTGATGAAATATACCGAAGCCATGGCGGTACGGATCAACCGAAATACCAAAGGCGGTATCCCCTCGCGCAAGGAAACTATCAGTGGCGAGCGCGCCGCGCTGGGGCAAAAACCGGCGAATACCATCGACATCGTCGCCAATGTCCTGGCGATTGATCGCCAAGGCCGCAGGATCACCTTCCAGGGTCCAGAGAATACGGTCACTGTGAAGGCGCCAGCCGATGTCGATATCAGTCGGCTCGATGTTGGCGATCAGGTGTTGCTCACCTATGTCGAAGAATTGGCTATCTCGGTTGAACCAGCCGCAGCCAAAAAATCCAGTAAGAAGAAAAAGTAAGCACGCAAATACCGCTCACTTGCGGTTCGCCTGCAAACCCGCCTATTCGGCGGGTTTTTCTTTGCCACCGACTGGACGCTGAGGCGCACGCCCTCGTATCGACAAGCTAGGTTATACTTCCTTATCCAAAGCAAAAAGCAATCGATCTCCGTATTTCCTCGCGGCCTTGCGCCCGCCGATCCTCTAAGCAGCTAACGACACCCCATGGACAAGACTTACGAACCGCACGCGATCGAACAGCGCTGGTATGCCTTCTGGGAAGAGCGGGGCTACTTCGCTCCCAGTGGTCAGGGCGCACCCTACTGCATCATGATCCCTCCTCCGAACGTGACCGGCACTTTGCACATGGGTCACGCCTTCCAGGACACCATCATGGATGCGCTGACCCGCTATTACCGGATGAAGGGTCACGACACCCTATGGCAACCCGGCACCGATCACGCCGGTATCGCTACCCAGATGGTGGTCGAACGCCAACTGGCCGGTGAAGGCAGCACCCGCCACGATCTGGGGCGCGACGCCTTCATCGAGCGGGTCTGGGCCTGGAAAGCCGAATCTGGTGGCACCATCACTCGTCAACTGCGGCGGATGGGTGCCTCGGTGGATTGGCGTCGCGAACGCTTCACCATGGACGAAGGGCTGTCGATGGCGGTGCGTGAAGTCTTCGTCCGTCTGTACGAGGAAGGGTTGATCTACCGCGGCCAACGCCTAGTCAACTGGGACCCAGTGTTGCACACCGCCGTCTCGGATCTGGAAGTGGTCAGTGCCGAAGAAAACGGCTTTCTTTGGCACATTCGTTATCCGCTGGCCGAAGGTGGTGGTGATCTGATCGTCGCCACCACGCGCCCAGAAACCATGCTGGGTGATACCGCTGTGGCGGTCCATCCCGACGATGAGCGTTATAAGCGACTGATCGGCCTACATGTGGTGTTGCCGCTGACCGACCGTCAAATCCCCATCGTCGCCGACGAATACGTCGATCCAAGTTTTGGCACCGGTTGCGTCAAAATCACGCCCGCGCATGATTTTAACGACTACGCGCTCGGCCAGCGCCATCAACTGCCGATCATCAATATCTTCACCGCCGACGCCAAGATCAACGACAACGCACCCGCTGTCTATCGCGGCCTGGATCGCTTCGAAGCACGCAAGCGCGTGATCGCCGATCTGGAAGAACAAGGGCTGATGGAAGAGATCAAGCCGCACAAGCTGATGGTGCCACGTGGTGATCGCAGCCATGCGGTGATCGAGCCGTTCCTGACCGATCAGTGGTATGTGAAAACCGTGCCGCTGGCAGGGCCGTCCATCGCCGCCGTCAAAACCGGCAAGATCAAATTTATCCCCGAAAACTGGGAAAAAACCTATTTCGACTGGTTGAACCGGATTGAGGATTGGTGCATCAGCCGTCAGATTTGGTGGGGCCACCGCATTCCAGCCTGGTACGACCCCCAAGGAAAATTCTATGTCGGTCGTGATGAGGCGGAAGTTCGCGCCAAGCATCGGCTGGGACCGGAAGTGGCGCTGGAACAAGATCCCGATGTGCTGGATACCTGGTTTTCCTCAGCACTGTGGCCGTTTTCGACGCTGGGTTGGCCGGAAAACACGGAGGCTCTTAAAACCTTCTATCCCACCAGCGTACTGGTCACCGGTTTCGACATCATTTTCTTCTGGGTGGCGCGGATGATCATGATGGGCATCAAATTCATGGGCGATGTCCCGTTCCGCGAGGTCTACATCCATGGTCTGGTGCGCGACCAAGATGGCCACAAAATGTCCAAGTCCAAGGGTAATGTACTAGACCCGCTGGATATCATTGACGGTATCGGTTTGGACGAGCTGGTGGCGAAACGCACCAGCGGGCTGATGCAACCGCAAATGGCGCCGCGCATCGAGAAAGATACCCGCAAGCAGTTTCCGGCGGGGATTCACGCCCACGGTACCGACGCGCTACGCTTCACCTTTGCCGCGCTGGCAACTACCGGACGCGATATCGTGTTCGACATGGGTCGAGTTGAGGGTTATCGCAACTTTTGTAATAAGTTGTGGAACGCCGCCCGCTACGTATTGATGAACACCGAAGGGAAAGACACTGGCCTGAACGGCGGCGAGATTGAACTCAGCCAAGCTGACCGTTGGATTTTGACTCGTCTGCAACGCAGCATCGATGAGGTCAACGCGGCGGTGCAGGGTTACCGCCTCGATCAAATGGTGCAGGCGATCTACGAGTTCACCTGGAATGAGTTCTGCGACTGGTATCTGGAACTGTCCAAGCCGGTGTTGACCGATCCTGCCAGTTCTGAGGCGGCTCAACGTGGAACGCGACAGACGCTGGTGCGGGTGCTGGAAACCCTATTGCGCCTGCTGCATCCGCTGATGCCGTTCATCACCGAAGAAATCTGGCAACGGGTCGCACCGCTGGCAGGAATCACTCCCTCCACAGCTCCTTTGCGCCAGGAAGACGCGGACCAAGCGGAGGTGAACATGTCGATCATGCGACAGCCCTATCCTGAGGTGGATCGGACGCTGATCGATGAAACGGCAGTGACCGAAATCGAATGGCTGCGGCAATTCCTGCTCGGTGTACGCCGCATTCGTGCCGAGATGAACATTGCACCGGGCAAGCCGTTGCCTGTGCTGTTGCAACACGGTTCGCTCGATGATCACGAACGGCTGGAACGGCACCGTCAGGCGCTGAGCACCCTGGGCCGACTACAAAGCATCGCTTGGCTGGACGATGGCGCGCCAGCCCCGGATGCCGCCACCGCCCTGCTCGGCGGTATGAAGATCCTGATTCCGATGGCCGGTCTGATCGATAAGGCGGCGGAAATCACCCGCCTCGAAAAAGAAATCGCCAAATTGCGTAAGGAAGAAGAACGTACCGTAGCTAAATTGGGTAACACCGATTTTCTCGGTCGTGCCCCGGCCGCAGTGGTCGAAAAAGAACGCGCCCGCTTGGCCGAACTCCAAATGGGTATCCTCAAATTGGAGGAACAACTAAGTCGCATCCGCCAGATGTAAATACCTACTAAAATCCGTTCCAACCCTCGCACCAAGGAATATGACTATGGATTCACAAGATGCTACATCTACGCAAAAACCAAATCTGGGTAGCAAAGTTACCAAGGTAGCAACGTTCTATCATCCGCGCACCTGGAAAGAAAAAGGGCTGTGGTGGACCCTGGGCCTGTTTGTGGTTACCTATCTCATTGTGGTGGTCGTGCTCGGCATCCTCTGGTCGCGTTCGCCCGGCGAATTCGATATCCGTGAAAATGCACTAGCCATGGCCAACCAACAGGAGAAAAAGTTGGTACCCGGTTATGTGACCACCGCCACTGCGATCCGTATCGCCGAAACTTTGCTCGATAAACCCGGTGGCTATTTGAGTAATGATCTCACTCCGCCGGGAGTTTATCTGGATAACATTCCTAACTGGGAATTCGGTGCCCTGACCGAATTGCGTGATCTAGTAGCTGCTCTACGTAACGATTTCAGTCGCTCTCAAACTCAATCGATTGAAGATAAAGACTTACGGGATGCCGATCAGCAATTCAGTTACAATCCGAAATCCTGGATTTTACCGTCTACCGAATCGGAATACCGCAAAGGTATCAAGGTAATGTACCGCTATCTGGAACGGCTATCTGATGAAAAAGCCCACGATGGCCAATTTTTTACTCGATCCGACAATCTCAATGACTATCTTGCCGTAGTAAACAAACGCCTCGGCAGTTTGGCACAGCGACTAGCGGCTAGTGTTGGCCAGACCCGCATCAATACCGACCTAGCCGGTGATCCTAATGCGCGCCAATCAACGCCGACTGCAGATGAGACCCGAGTCAAGACACCTTGGGCCAAAATCGATGATATATTTTTTGAGGCACGGGGTTATTCCTGGGCGCTGTTGCATACACTCCGTGCATTAGAAGCGGATTTCGCTAGCGTCCTCAATAATAAGAATGCGCTGATTTCCCTCCAGCAGATTATTCGCGAATTGGAAAATACTCAGGCTTTCATCTGGAGTCCGGTAATCCTCAATGGTACGGGCTTTGGGCCGATGGCGAATCATTCGCTGATTATGGCTTCCTATATTTCCCGCGCCAACGCTGCTATTATTGACCTACGCAATCTTTTGCAGCAAGGTTAAAATCTCAATCTAGCCCTCTCTCCTTGCGAGAGAGGGTTTTTTTATCCTTTTCAGCCGAGAATACACCCAAGAATGGCGGATTTTAATACCCACTTGTTAGGAGCGATGGCGGTCAGTGGTATAGCTGCTACCGTGCTGACGATGACCGAAATATTCCCTCATCAAGCGGTCGTTGGTTATTTCATTCTGGGTGTGATCGGCGGCCTATTACCAGATATCGACTCTCCAACCTCCATCCCGATTCGAATCGCCCTCATGACGCTGGCAGTGGCGGCTGGATTCTTGCTGGTATTTACCTTTGGTCGGCGTTATTCGCTGGTGGAATTACTGGCACTGTGGCTGGGCTGTTTCTTGTTAATTCGTATTAGCCTGTTCAAATTACTCAATCGTTTTACCGTTCATCGCGGCCTGATCCATTCGATTCCAGCAGGAATTGGTTTTGG
>JACSSB010000357.1 GCA_014879435.1 Phycisphaerales bacterium | reverse complement strand
CTCAGTCGGTAGAGCAGCTGATTTGTAATCAGCCGGTCGGGGGTTCGATTCCCTTCGCCAGCTCCAAAAAAACAATAGAATCTGCATAAATCGTCCCTCCAAGCCCAACCCATTGCTCTAAGAGGATTTGTTATGGCGCAGCTCAAACCCGGTGTTGTTTCCGGCAAAGACTATCTTACGCTTGTGACCGCTGCCAAGGCGGGTGGTTACGCTCTGCCGGCAGTGAATGTCACCAGTAGCAGCACGATCAATGCGGTGCTGGAAGCCGCAGCGAAGAACGGCGCTGACGTTATCGTCCAGCTTTCCAATGGTGGCGCGCAGTTCTACGCCGGCCAAGGCTTGAAAGACAGTTTCCAAGCCAAGGTATTGGGTGCGGTGGCGGCGGCTCAACATGTCCATCTGTTGGCCGAGTACTACGGAGTCTGTGCGGTATTGCATACTGATCATGCCAATAAGGGTCTGATTCCTTGGGTCGATGCGTTGCTGGATCATGGTGAAGCCTATTTCAAGAAACATGGCAAACCGCTCTTCAGCTCCCACATGCTAGACCTTTCCGAAGAGTCGATGGAGTTCAATCTGGACCAATGCGCGCGGATTCTGAAGCGCATGGCGCCACTGGACATGAGCCTGGAAATCGAACTGGGTGTGACCGGTGGTGAGGAAGACGGTATTGGTAAAGAGCTGGATACAAACAGTGCCGCCGATAATTCCCATCTCTACACACAGCCAGAGGACGTATTGCTGGCCTATGAGCGCCTGTCGCCTATTGGGCACTTCTCGGTGGCAGCCTCTTTCGGCAATGTGCATGGTGTGTATAAGCCTGGCAACGTTCAGTTGCGCCCGGAAATCCTCAAGAATTCCCAGGCTCTGATCGAGAAGCGGCATAGTACGAGCGCGAAGCCGCTGAATCTGGTGTTCCATGGTGGTTCTGGTTCAGAAAAGGATAAGATCACCGAGGCTGTGGGCTACGGTGTATTCAAGATGAACCTGGATACCGATATGCAGTTCGCCTACTCGGAAGCGATTGGTAAATTCGTTATGGAGAATCCTAAGGCGTTCATGTATCAAGTCGATCCAGAAACCGACAAGCCGTACAAGAAATTCTACGACCCACGTAAGTATCTGCGCCTAGCGGAGCAGAACATGGTGGATCGGTTGACCGAGGCATTTGTGGATCTGGGCTCCAAAGGTAAGTCGTTAGCGTCCTAATCGCGACTGCCTTTTTAGCATATCGATTCTGCTGTTAGTGAAAAAGGACCGGCTGAGAAATTAGCTGGTCCTTTTTCTTTTGCTAGAACTGTTGTAACTATTTGATTTTAGCTGTTATTGATTTGTTTTAGCGTTCAGCTAGGTATCGAAGGTGATTTGTATGAGTGGGCCACACGCGATCTCGTTCATGTTGGCGAGAGTGCAGGCCGGATGACTGGATTTACCGTCACAGAATTGATAATTGATTGGCGCAGGCTAAACTTAATAACCGCAAATAAATAAAGCTATATTGAGTGTGAATAGCCATTTTGCGTGAGTCCAATCCCAGAGGAGATTGAATCTTTATGAGCAAAGTTGCTGAGCAGTTGGGTATCCAAGCCGAATATTTACTGGGCCATGTCTGCAAGACCATTCCTAAAGAGTCCTTGCATCTGCCGGGTCCAGATTTCGTGGACCGTGTTTTTTCCTTATCTGATCGCAACAATCGAGTGTTGGTCAATCTGCAACGGCTGTTCGGTACGGGTCGGTTGGCTGGGACGGGTTTTCTGAGCATCCTACCGGTTGATCAGGGCATCGAACATTCTGGAGGTGCCAGCTTCGCCAAAAATCCGATGTACTTCGATCCAGAAAATATCGTCAAACTCGCAATCGAGGGCGGCTGTAACGCAGTAGCCTCGACCTTCGGTGTGCTGGGAATGGTGGCTCGCAAGTACGCCCACAAAATCCCATTTCTGGTCAAGATCAATCATAACGAGCTACTGACCTATCCCAACAAAGCCGATCAGATCCTGTGGGGTACCGTTAAGGAAGCGCATGAGATGGGCGCTGCCGCAGTGGGAGCCACCATCTACTTCGGTTCGCAAGAGAGCGACCGCCAGATCGTTGAGATTAGTCAAGCCTTCGCTATGGCCCATGAGCTGGGCATGGCCACTGTGCTGTGGTGTTATCTGCGTAATAACGCGTTCAAGACCAAAGAAAAGGATTATCACGTTTCTGCCGATCTGACCGGTCAGGCCAATCACCTCGGTGTCACCATCCAGGCCGACATCATCAAGCAGAAATTGCCCGAGAACAACGGTGGTTACGAAGCGCTCAACATGGGCGGTTCCAGTTACGGCAAGTTCGATAAGCGGATCTACACCGAACTGGCCAGCGATCACCCGATTGATCTATGCCGTTATCAGGTCGCTAATTGCTATCTGGGTCGCGCCGGCCTGATCAATTCCGGTGGCGAATCCAAGGGTGCAGGCGATCTGGAGGCAGCGGTCACCACGGCAGTGGTGAACAAGCGTGCTGGGGGCATGGGATTGATCTCTGGACGCAAGGCTTTCCAGCGACCGATGAGTGAAGGCGTCACTATTTTGAATGCGGTCCAGGACGTGTATCTCGATGGCAGCGTGACTGTCGCTTGAGAATTCCTCCTTATTTATATGCATGCAAGGCTCCGCTTAGGCGGGGCCTTTTTGTTTCTGGCGTAGGTAGTTGTATTGATTCATACCAACCGATGCAGTCAAGGCATGGGTGACTTGAACCGCTGTCCTCTTATACAATCCCTTCCCTTTCATTTCATCATGCTTGGAGCAGTGTCATGCAGGAACTCAATCCTTACTTTCACCGGATTCAAGACCTTCAGGGGCGTTGTGTGTCTCTGAGGGGGTATCTTTGACTTCGAGACCAAGCGCGAGCGATTAGATGAAGTCAACCGAGAACTGCAAGAGCCTGATGTCTGGAACAACCCAGAACGGGCACAGGCGCTAGGCAAGGAGCGCGCCCAACTCGAAGCGGTGGTGAACCGGCTGGAAGATCTTGACCGTGGTTTGAACGAAGTTGCCGAGTTGCTGGTCCTGGCTGGCGAGGAAGATGATGAGGCGGCGATCATCGAAGTGGTGCGTGATCTGGATGGTTACGACCGAATAGTCGTTGATTTGGAATTCCAACGTATGTTCAACGGCGAGTTGGATGCCAGTAATGCTTTTCTCGACATCCAAGCGGGTTCAGGTGGCACCGAGGCGCAGGACTGGGCCGAAATGTTGCTGCGAATGTATTTGCGCTGGGGCGAGCGGCGCGGTTTCAAGACCGAATTGCTGGAAGTGTCGCCAGGAGAAGTGGCAGGAATCAAAAGCGCCAGCATCGGTTTTGAGGGTAGCTACGTTTTTGGCTGGTTGCGGACCGAGACCGGTGTGCACCGATTAGTGCGGAAATCGCCGTTCGATTCCGGCAATCGGCGTCACACTTCGTTTGCGGCGGTGTTCGTATCGCCGGAAGTCGATGATAGTGTCGAGGTGGAGATCAATCCGGCGGACTTGCGCGTGGATGTCTACCGTGCTTCTGGCGCCGGTGGTCAGCACGTCAACCGTACCGAGTCGGCAGTGCGCATCACCCATCTGCCAACGGGCACCGTGGTGCAATGCCAAAACGACCGCTCACAGCACAAGAATCGTTCCACCGCGATGAAGCAGCTCAAGGCCAAGCTCTACGAATTAGAGTTGCAAAAGCGTAATGCCCAGGCCCAAGCGGTGGAAGACAGCAAATCCGATATCGGTTGGGGAAGCCAGATCCGTTCCTATGTGTTGGATCAGTCGCGGATCAAGGATTTACGCACCGGTGTCGAAATCGGCAATACGCAATCGGTACTGGATGGCGATCTAGATCCGTTCATCGAGGCTAGCCTAAAGAGCGGGCTGTAAACTAGCTCCTAACTTATTTCCACAAAACGGTTTTTATCGATCCCCATGTCTCTGGAACCGCAGAATCCCGACGAAGAAAACAAATTGATCGCCTTGCGCCGCCAGAAGTTGCAGGAGTTGCGCCAGCAGGGCGGAGCCTATCCCACCGATTTCCGGCGCGATGCATTAGCGGCGGAGCTGCATGCCACTTATGGCACCCAGGATAGCGCGGAACTGGAAGCCGCGCATCGGCGCGTTTTTGTCGCCGGGCGGATGATGGCAAAGCGGATTATGGGCAAGGCCAGCTTTGCCCGTTTGCGTGATATGTCCGGCGATATTCAACTGTTCATCCAGAAAAATGTGCTGGGGGACGAAATCTATCAGGCATTCAAAGCGTGGGATATGGGGGATATTCTCGGCGCGGAAGGCACCATTTTTAAAACTAACGCTGGTGAGTTGTCGATCAAGGTCGATACGCTGCGCTTGTTGACCAAATCGTTGCGTCCGTTGCCGGAAAAATTTCACGGCCTGACCGATCAGGAGATCCGCTACCGCCAGCGCTATGTGGACCTGATCATGAACGAGTCCACGCGAGCGACTTTTCGCTTACGCTCGGCTATGGTGGCCCATATCCGCGACTTTTTTAACCGGCGCGGTTTTCTGGAAGTCGAGACGCCGATGATGCAGCCGATTCCCGGCGGCGCGACGGCCCGACCGTTTATTACTCACCATAACGCGCTGGACATGGAACTGTACCTGCGTATCGCCCCGGAACTGTATCTGAAGCGACTGGTGGTCGGTGGTTTTGAGAAGGTCTACGAGATCAATCGTAATTTCCGTAACGAGGGGCTTTCTACCCGCCATAATCCTGAATTCACCATGCTGGAGTTCTATCAGGCCTATGCCGATCATAACGATCTGATGGATTTGACCGAAGAACTGCTACGCGGCATGGCGCAAACATTACTGGGCGGGACCGCGGTGGCTTATCAGGGAGATGATTACGATTTTGGTCAACCCTTCCAGCGCTTGACGGTACGAGAAGCAGTGCTGCGTTTCAATCCGGCGATCACTGCGGCCGAGCTGGACGATCCAGAAGCGGCCCGGCGGATCGCTCAAGGGTTGGGCATAGATGTACGACCGGAATACGGCCTAGGTCGGGTGTGTTTAGATATCTTCGAGCAGACCGTCGAGTCACAGTTGCGCGATCCGACCTTCATCACCGCCTATCCCACCGAAGTGTCACCACTCGCACGGCGCAACGATGCTGATCCCAGTATCACCGACCGCTTCGAGCTGTTCGTGGGTGGGCGGGAAATTGCCAATGGTTTTTCTGAGTTGAATGACCCGGAAGATCAGGCGGAGCGGTTTCGCCGACAGGCCGAAGCGAAGGCAGCCGGCGACCATGAAGCGATGCACTACGATGCCGATTATGTCCGGGCGCTGGAATATGGCCTACCGCCGACAGCGGGCGAGGGCATCGGCATCGACCGGCTGGTCATGCTCTTCGCCGATGCACCCTCAATCCGCGATGTGTTGTTATTCCCACATCTGCGACCGGAGTGATTCGCGCACTCAGGGCCGAATTTCGACGGGAACCCCGGTAGGAATCCCAGCGGGGATCCCGGCAGGAATAAGGCGTGTTTGAAGCGGTGCATTAGCAACTGCACTGCGCATCGGCACGATGCTGCCATGTTCTGCACAGTGTGCATGAGGTTGTTCATGGATGGCGACGACCGGCCGCTTGCAGTGTGGACAGACCGTATGGATTTGCCGTAAGACGTTCATGATTACGTTTCCTTCGTCAGAATCGGATTTCAAACTTTCTTCTTTAACGTTTTGGCCACAGTTTTAATGATTTTATTTTGCAATGCAACAAGAATTTGTTGCAACACAACATTAAGGCTGTTGCTAACCAAATAATCCTTTGATTTATCTTTCAGGTTGCTGATGCCGTGCCTGTCGGCTAGGGCGGGAGAGTGTAGGCATTGCGTGGTTTTTGTCACTGGATGCAGGTCGTGTTGATCGTTGGAACTCTGGGCAACCTTTGGCCCCGCTGGCTTGATAATCGGCTGCCAACGCTACCCGTGCAGCCGATTCAGGAATCTTCGATACTGCAATCAACCCTTGGTACAGTAAATCGAACAATCGTTCCATTGCGAATCGGTGCGTTTGTCCGGTGATGGCAAACAGCCAGTCACTCAG
>JACSSB010000259.1 GCA_014879435.1 Phycisphaerales bacterium | reverse complement strand
GTCGGGAAATCGGGATCGGGTGAAGATGGGCATGCGGGCCGATTTGATGAGCCGGGTGGGGGAATCATGATCATCCGTTTGCGATCACTTCAGCGTGCATTTGCAAGAAGCCTTGGCTATGTTTTAACAATAATATTGCGGTTTGGGTTTATCGAGCGAGTGCGCATCAACCCCCGACTGCATCACCGCATTGGCCACTACCCGAGGAGATTGGATGAGCATAGTGACTGATTTGCTGGCCAAGCCCGGTGTTGTCGCTGCCGGCGAGTATGCTTACCGGGGCGACCGCTTTTCTTATCGCGGTGCTCTCAGCGAAGAACATGCACGCATGGCTTCAATCATGTGTCGCGCCACCACTATGGGCGTGAATATGGAAGGCAGGATGCTCGAAGTCTTCCAGCCACACAGTGGGTTACATCCACCGCGTGGCTGGGTGGTACGTAGTTCCGATTATACCGTGTGCGTCATGGCGAACGTATTTTGTCTGCTGGACAACGCTCAGAGCTCAATCAACGACATCATTGGATTCATGCGTCAGGCTATAGTCACGACGTCTTCCGATTTGATTTGAACCAGCTTGCAAAATTCACTGCAAGGGGATAAGAAGAGGCAAGCAATGGCGACACTCGATGAATTGATGGGACTGCCGGGGGCGATGGCGGCCTTCGAATTTCGAGGTAGCGGCGAACTGGTGGACCAGCGCATCGCTTACCCCGATCGCATCACTGAAACCACGCTTGATCTGTTGGCCCACATGTGTGTGGCCAATATGAGCATCGCCACCATGCAGACCCGTGGCTGGGAAAAGATGACCGCTATGAAAGGGTTTTATCCGATTCAAGAGTTCACATTGGTGGGTTTCGACTGGTCGGTGGTGGTCAGTGGCTTCCATCGGGAACAGCTCAAAAGTCAGGGTAAGAGCAGTTTGCCGCCGTTCATCGGCGTGGTGTTGAGTAACGAAAAGGCCGACTATGAGGCGGCGTTCGCGATGCTGGAACGATAGGAGCCGGTTTCATGAGCGTAATCCGACGGATTCTGGCCTTAGACGGCGTCAATGTGGTTTGCCATTTCCGTGACGATGGTTATTTGCTGGAAGGTTACGGTTTGATGGGACGCGATGATATGGCACGATTGGCACAGTTTGCGCATGATTATCGGCGTATGATTCAAGGTAATGCGGATCAATTCGCCGTATTTACCGGTATGCGCGGTTGGACTCCGCCGCGTGGTTGGATCGTTCGAGGTATCGAGCAGTCGGTTTGTGGTGTCGGTAACTTGGTGTGCACCGTGGAAGGTGCCGATGCACCTCTAAACGAAATCATGCTGGAATTACGCGAAATTTCGCATTGGTAGAATTGGAATCAATAGAGAGTATCACCCTCTAAAGACTAAGATAGCTCAACTATTTGACTGTATTATTGCTCTACGCTTTTAGGCGTGGTCATTTTGATACTTTGTTGGTATGATGATACGATCAATTATGCCACTTCAATATAATATTGGGGCAGTCGTTTTCATGTCCAAGCGGATCATTTTTCCTATAGGGCTTTGCCTATTGCTGGGGGCTTGTGCGCTCAACACCTGGCCGGTGACAGCTCAAGCCGTCGGTGGCCAGCCCTCCGAAATCCAAAATGCCGGTGTCGGTACGGTCGCCTTGACCGGACCGCCAGTAGGATCGATGAACTCGGCTGCCAGTCAGAGTACTGATAGCGTCGATACCTCCGATAGTGCTGACGAGGCCGAGCCAGAGTCAGGGCCGGGATCTACCGAGGCGGTGACACTAGAAACGGTGGAGGTCACGCCACCTTTGCCGCCCTGTCCGGCCAACAACGGTGGATTACAAAATCAGGTAGCGCTGGATATCTGTCAGCAGATACGCATCGAACCGCCACCGCCTAGCCTGAAGATCGACGACCTAACGCTGCACTCGCTGGAATATTTGATTCCTTTCTATGCGCAGCGTGACTACCAAGCCGCTTGGCTCGATAGTAGCGGCAAACCACTGCCAGCGGCTGATGACCTGTTGCAGGCTTTGGGTCGGGCCGAAGAAGAAGGGTTGCGCGCCGCCGATTATCCCCAACAGCGCCTGCGCAAGTTGTACACCGCACTTCAGCAAGGAACCACCACGCCGGATGCCAATCAGCTGGCCAATTTTGATCTGCTGTTCACTGATACTTTCCTGACCTATGGTTCCCATCTGCTGTCTGGTCGGCTGCCACCTCGCAAAATCGATCCCGACTGGGCGATCAAGCCCCGTTCCCGTGATTTGGCCAAAGTGCTGGAGCAGGCTTTAGCTGACAATACTGTAGGTAAATCATTGCAAGCCCTTGCTCCACAAAGTAAGGGTTATGTGGAATTGCGCGAAATGTTGCGGCGCTATCGGGCGGTTGAACAGGCCGGTGGTTGGCCAAGTGTCGGTTCTGCGCAGCAGGCGCGCAGCACGAAGGTGAAGCAGTTGCGTGCCCGGTTGCAGGCCAGTGGCGACTTGCAGGAAGGACAGAACGCTGGTAAGAGCGCCGCTTACGACAAATCGGTCACTGATGCGTTGCGTCGTTTCCAGAAACGACACGGCTTACGAGAAACTGGAACGCTGGATGCTGCCACGGTGGCCGCCCTGAATGTGTCGGTATCGAAGCGCATTCGCCAGGTGGAACTAAACATGGAGCGCTGGCGCTGGCTGCCGGATGATTTTGGACCGCGCTACATCCTGGTCAATATTCCCAGTTTCAAGATGAATGTATTCGAGGATGGCAAGCAGGTAATGGAATCGAAGGTGGTGGTTGGTCGTCAGGAACGGCAGACCCCGACTTTTACTGCGAACATGGCCTATCTGGTGTTGAGTCCAAAATGGTACGTGCCACGTTCCATTGCGGTCAAAGACAAACTGCCGCAGCTCAAGCGCAATCCTTACGCACTTAAGGGGCAAAAAATTCGCGTTTACAGCAGCGGCGGCCAGGAAATCGATCCAGGCTCAATCAATTGGAAAGCGGTCAGCGCCAACAATTTCCGCTATCAGTTGCGCCAAGACTCCGGGCCGCGCAATGCGCTGGGTGGGATCAAATTCATGTTCCCGAATCCCTACAATGTGTATTTGCACGATACTCCGTCAAGGGAATTGTTCAGTCGCGATCAGCGGACCTACAGTTCTGGTTGTATCCGCATCTCCAACCCGGTAGAGCTGGCCGATTACCTGCTGAAACATGACCCGAAATGGAATCCAAACACGATCAAGACCGCCGCAAATAGTGGTAAGCAGCGGGTTGTCAATTTGCCGCAGGAAGTGCCGGTCTATCTGCTGTACTGGACTGCTTGGGTCGATAGCGCTGGCTTGCTCCATTTCCGTGATGATATCTATCAGCGCGATGAGCCTATGGTCCGAGCCCTTTTTCAGGAAAGCAAAAAAAAGGCTGGCGATGCCTAGCGCATCCCGCTTCTAATGAGTGCAGCAATCAATCCCCCGGTCACCGGGGGATTTTCGTTTTGATGAGGAGCATCCTGGAACGATGCGGATAGCGCTAGGTGTGCAATACGACGGAACCGGCTTTCGCGGCTGGCAAACCCAGTCAGCGGGTGTGCGTACCGTGCAAGCCAGCTTAGAACGGGCGTTGGCACGGGTTGCTAATCATTCAGTGGGTTTGACCTGTGCTGGTCGCACTGATGCTGGTGTTCATGCAATCGCCCAAGTCGTGCATTTCGATACGCAGGCAAGTCGGCCAGTACGGGCCTGGGTACGGGGCAGCAACGCTCACCTGCCGCCAGATCTCAGTCTCAGTTGGGCCTGTGAAGTGTCGGAAGAATTCCATGCACGATTCTCCGCTCGGGCGCGCCGTTATCGCTACCTGATTTACAATCATCCTCAGCGCTCACCTTTGTGGCACACGCGGGCGACTTGGTATTACCGACCGTTGGATGTCGCGCGGATGTATGAAGCCAGTCGCGTGTTGATCGGTGAACACGATTTCAGTGCGTTTCGCGCTGCTGAGTGTCAAGCGCATCATCCGATCCGGAAAATACAGGAGTTAACGATAGAGCGGCGGGGCGATGGTGTGTTGCTGGAGATCGAGGCTAATGCGTTTTTGCATCATATGGTGCGTAATATCGTCGGTGTGCTGCTAGCGATTGGGACGGGTGATCGACCGGTCGAGTGGGCGATGGAAGTGCTGAAAGGCCGTGATCGCACGCGGGCTGGCATCACTGCACCAGCCGAGGGCTTGTACCTGCTTGCAGTGCGTTATCCGCTACAATTCGGTTTGCCGTCGGTTTCTGCAAGTAACCCGGTTTTCAGCGAATAAGTTAGCCCTTGTTCAAGGGACCAGATGGAGCAGGTGAACGATCAAGGGAACCAGCAACGCAGTCAGCAGGGCATTCAAGCCAATGGCCAATCCCGAAAAGGCTCCGGCCAAGGCACTGATCTGAAAGGCCCGCGCTGTGCCGATACCATGTGCTGCCACTCCGATAGCAAGTCCTTTAGTGGCCTCGTTTTGAATCCGCAGCCAGCTCAGCAGAGCAGGAGCAGCGATCGCCCCAAGGATTCCAGTCAGAATCACCAGAACCGCAGTCAATGAGGGCAAGCCACCGATTTTCTCAGCGATGCCCATGGCGACTGGAGTTGTCACTGACTTGGGTGCCAGAGACAGCAAGATGCGTGGTGAGCCACCCAGCAACCAAGCAATACCTATCGCAGATAAGATCGCGGTGAGCGAACCGGTCAGCAGGCCCACTATGATCGGCAGAAGCAGTTGCCGCACCTGCTCCCAATGAAGATAGAGCGGTATCGCCAATGCCACGGTTGCGGGGCCGAGCAGAAAGTGAATGAACTGAGTACCGGTAAAATAGGTGGGGTAGGGGGTATCGGTCAGTAACAAGAGTGTTACCAGTACGGTAATCGCTAGTGCCACTGGATTGAGCAGTGCCCAGCCGCCACTGCGGCGAAATAGCCATTGTGCAGCTAGGTATATCACCAGGGTAAGAGTCAGCCACAGCAATGGTGATGCCGCCAGATATACCCAAATGTTAGTAACGATCTTATCCATTGCGGGATGATGCGCGCCAGTGGATGAGCGCCTCCATGACCAGCGCGGTGACCGCGACCGTGATCAGCGTACTCAAGATCAGCGTGATGGTGATCGCCAGCCACTCTTCCGCCAGCAGTGCGCCATAGCGCATGATTCCGACTCCAGCGGGAATGAACAGTAGCGACAGATGTGACAGCAGGGTCTCCGCAGTTATACGCAGTGAGTCGGGTAATACTTTGTACCAGCGCAGTGCCAGAAAGAGCAGCAGCATGCCGATAACGGGACCCGGCACCGGTGTACCGCTCCAACGGACCACGATCTCTCCTGCGAGTTGGAAGGCCAGGAGGAGTGTCAGTGCACCGATCATGGTTAAAACTCCGTGGTGATTAGCGTTCGCCGGTCGGTGCTGCCGTTGCCGACTCTGCGTGCCGACGTTGTAGCAGCAGGCGCGAGACGAAGATCCCTGCCTCAAACAGCAACAACATGGGTACCGCGAGCAAGGTCTGCGAAATGACATCCGGCGGGGTCAGCAACATGCCGACGATAAAAGCACCGACCACGATATAAGGTCGTTTGGCAGTCAGGGTTTCGAGTTTGATGGCGCCGGTCAATACCAAAATGACCGTGGCAACCGGTACCTCGAATGCGACCCCAAAGGCGAAGAAGAGCGTCATCACAAAATCGAGGTAGTGGTTGATATCGGTCATCACCGCTACTCCCTCGGGAACAGTACTGGTGATGAAGGCAAAGAAAACCGGCATGATCACGAAATAGGCGAAAGCCATGCCGCAGTAGAATAGCAGCGTGCTGGAAATCAGAACCGGTAACACCAGTTGCTTTTCCCGTTGGTACAAACCGGGCGCGACAAAGGCCCAGATCTGGTAGAGAATCCAGGGAATGGTCAGGAAAGCCGCCAGTATTAGCGTGAGTTTGAGCGGGGTCAGGAACGGCGATAGCACATCGATCGCGATCATACTGCCATGGTCCGGCAGATGCCGGGTCAGAGGGCCGGCCA
The DNA here is from genome assembly GCA_014879435.1 of Phycisphaerales bacterium. Taxonomy (GTDB): domain Bacteria; phylum Pseudomonadota; class Gammaproteobacteria; order Competibacterales; family Competibacteraceae; genus Competibacter. The sequence continues at coordinate 78 of JACSSB010000259.1, read as the reverse complement.
GTGCCGAGTAGATCGGATTGGAGAACGGTAGCAGCCCCAAGAAGACCAGCAATATTCCGCCCACGATGCGCAACAGCC
>JACSSB010000362.1 GCA_014879435.1 Phycisphaerales bacterium | reverse complement strand
GTGACCGGTTCACAAAATGAATCGCCCAACCGGAATACAGCCGCTGCGTTTGGCGTCAGCACTGCCGAGGCCATCTCAAAATCCTCGTGCGACACCCGATAACACCCTTCGATCACCGAAATCTGCGTCGGATGAATCGCGGCCTTACCGCTCAAACCATGCTGGAGATCGCACTCCACTTCTCGCGTGAGGGTTTCGCAGTCATCCAGACGGTCGAATACTGGCGCGCTCAAGCGATAGCCCGCTGGATGAAAGATGCAGGCCAGATCGGCGATGATGCTGCGCAACGGCGTATCGTAGATCGTCGCTCCACGGGCGCGGCGGATACCGAGCAAATTCAACAGATCGTTGCCGCCGATGCGCAGACACAAGATATGATCGCGCAAGCCGCGCTCATCCAAAGCATCGCGCAGTAACTCCATCTGGCAACGGTCGAAAGCCGCTGCAGTTTCCAGAATTGGCATCAAATAATGGCCGTGTCGGTCCTCCCAGACCTTTAGCCAATCCTGTAGCGTATGCGGGTCAAACTTGGGTAGCACAAAACCGCGTACCCGCCCGATGCCTTCCATCCGCAACAAACGCCGCAAAACCGCTGGATTGCGCGGACGAATAAATACCAAAGGCGGTTCGTGCTCCAGTTGCGGCAACAACACCGCCAAGTGTGCCAACGCCTGCTCCAGATCCCGTTCATGTACCGCGTCCTCGGTGCACAAGATCAACGACCGCGCCCCGGATGGCTTGTGGCCAAGCGCAATAGCCGCCAAATCCGGCCGACTGGCGGGAACGTATAGCGCCGCGCCCAATAAAGCCGCCGATAAAACCGACGCAAATTCGGCAGGATCATGCCCTTGCTGCTGGATTCCAGAATACGAGGCGCGAAAACCAAAAGGAATAACGCTCATGACAGATCCTTGATCAGCGCGGTGGCCTGGATGGGCATGGCCTGATCGATGACGATGGGAACCCGTTTTTCCGCCGCCAACAATCGTAGATGCGCGACATCGGGATGATCCGCGTCGCGCAGCAACAGTAATCCGGGCAAGCGGCGCAGTAACACTCGGGTCGCTTCTGCCACACCGGGTTTGATCAAATTACGATCACCGATCTGATGGTGGACACCCAATCGCGTCAAAAAATCGCTCATCACCCGATGCCGCTCCCACCGTTCTGCTGGATCGCGGCGCAGTGGAATCGGCGCAGCAGCGGCGAAACAAGCAGTCACTCGGTCGAGAAACCAAGCCGACCGGTCTTGCTTCTCAAATTCCTGGTAGAACACGCAACCATGAAAATCGTTCGGACCAATCGCGGCATTGAGAATCGAACGGCTGGTCAAACCCGACACGGTCGCATTCAAAATTCCACTGGGAATCGCGTAATCATCGTAAGTCGCAGCGACCTCAGCGACTCCGCCAATATCGGAGACCACATACAGGCTTTCATCCAATCGCTCCGGCTCGCAAGCGTTCCAGCGCTGCAATGCCTGTCGTAGTTCCGCGCCGATCACGCCCTTGGCCGTCCAACCATCGACGAACGCCAATCCATCCGACTCGCGACCCGCCTGACGCAAGATAAACGCCAAGGCGTTTTGATCGATGCCGCGATCACGAATAATCGAAACCGAATAGTGACGTGCATCGTCCCGCCCGATCCAACGCAGGGCACGCACCAGCAAAGCACCCACCGGAGTACCAGCCCGCGCCAACGACACCACCGTCACCTGCTGCGGGCGGGTTTCGGCTAGATAGCGAGCCAGCGCCAAAATTTCCTCCGCCAAGCGCGATGCATAGCGTTCGGTCAAGGATTCAAACAGCGTCAGATAATGCGGACTCGGCACCCGCTCGGGCGATAGCATTTCGCTGTAATGGCGAGTACCGGACTGAATCAGCCGCTCTTTGGCACGTAGATCCACCATATCCAAACGCAGTGGCTTGAGCAGGAACACGGTGTCTTCGGGCCGGTAGCTGCCGGAAAAACCCTTCATTGCGCATACTCGCGCCACGATTCCGTCTGAATCTGACTGTTTCTAGGCACCAAGGCAAAATCGCAAATGCGCAGAAACGGGATATCGCTGAGACTGTCACCGGCACCAATGCTGATGATCGGCCCTTCTCGACCCAACTCTGCCATCACTCGCCGCACGGCATCGTGCTTTTGTGCCCCTCGGATCATGATCGCCATGTTATTGCCGTTATGATGTAGCGCCAGTTCCTCCGGTAAGCCCTCCACTTCCAGGCGCGCATGCACCGCATCTAACACCGCCGCATCGGCATCGGCCTTGATGGAAACATAGGTCAGCCACTCATCGACCGAATGACTACGCACCCGATAGCCTTCGACCACCGCGTGCTGTTCCAAGCGCATGACGTACTCCCAAAGCCGTGGTTGCGCCGCCACCAGCAGCGGTCGAATCTCGGTGTACCACCAAGCCGGTAAACAGCCATCGGGCTGACGGATCACCGCACCATGATGGGTGATGCGCCAGGAGTCGAAGTTCAGCATGACTCGCGTCAGCGCCTCGTCGGTGCGTCCGGTCACTGGAATCACCGTGCCCCGCTCCAACCAGAATGCTAGTAAATGCTGCTGGGTACGGGTCATGAATGACAACACCTGACCGATTCGATCCACCGCTGCAGGCACGACCGGCTCCGAGGGCGGGCATTTCGCTGCCGTCTGCAAAATGGTGTCATCAAGATCGAGAAAGATCAGGACACGCGGCATGCTTCCTCCACAACTAGCGCCAGACCATTCAGCAACTGGGGGAGTGAATGCTTGGCGGATAGGGCAGGATGTTCGTAGAGGATCACCGGCAAACGACCCGGATCAAGGTTATAGAGATAGTTGGGAATACCGTCACCACAGTGATCAGGAAACTCACAGCGGCTGGCAATGGCATCCCCCATTAGGATTGGTGAACGGGTAGTGGATTGAAAATGTACGTCGTAACCCGCCTCTTCCAGGGCTAGGGCGAGGCGAAACGGGGTGTAGGCATACTCACCCGTACCGATCAGCGCCAATGGACGATCCGGCGGGTGGTTTCTGCCTGTACCCCAAGAAAAACCAGGATCAGTCGCTAAGCGCCAGCGGCCCGCTAACACACCGCTCAACGCGGGATCGACGGCGATACGATCATGCTCAGGATGCGGGTCCGTATCGATCATCGGCAAGTTTGGCGGCAGAAATTCGGGATCGGGTTCAAACTGGAAAGTACCTTCGACCAGTGCCGGGAACGATACCGGGCGCGCCAACGATTGCTTCAACTCCTGTCGCCGTGGATCATCCAGCCAATTGACAATGCTGACCAGGGCAATCCGTTCGAGTCGAGGATTGAGCCGTACATAGGCACCGGCCAATTCCGCCAAGGTCCGACCGGTAGAGATCTCATCATCGACCAGCACTAGGCTGCGTGCCGCCCGAAACAGCGACTGCAACTCTGGCCCCGGCAGATAAACCACATGATCGGGGGCGTGGCTGTGTGATTCGTCGAAGCTAAAAGCCAAGGGACGCGATAGCCGGTGGCGCGTAGTCTGCAAATACAAGATATCATCGCGCTCGGTGTGTTTTGCCGCCTCTTCCGCCACCCCGCGCCCCAAGGCCGTGGCGGTTTCCGCCATTCCTATCACCAACACCGGCCCCGGCAGATGGGCGATCTTGGCCGCCAGTCGGACATGAATCTCATGCATGATGCTGGGCCGAACCGGCCAATGCTTACCCAATACTTTGCTGACGAATAAATAGAAACGTCGTGGGTTCTGGCGGGTGGCATAGCTGAGGCAATGCTCGATCGGCAGATCTTCGTGCCGAATCATCAGGGTCAACCGCCCAGCCTGGATCGGCACCGTCAAGATTCTGCAATTCAAACCTTGGTCTCCATCCTCATAAACCCAAGTCATTCAATATGGTGGCCATCCGGTGCTCGTAAGTATGTTCGGCCAGTACCCGCCGCCGCCCTGCCGTCGCCACCCGCGCCGCAAATTCTGGTTCACGCCACAACCGAGCGACCAAAGCATTCAGTTCCTCGGCGTCGCGATAGACCAGGATTTCGCGCCCAGGTTCGAAGCAGCGCGGTAAATCGACCAAATCGTCATTCAATACCACCGCGCCACAGGCTGGCGGCTCGAAGCTACGCTGGTTGAGTCCATGCTCGACATTGGCCTCGTTGCGCGCATTCAATACCGCCACATGATGCTGATAGAGCCGAATCAAGTGGGCACGGCCAATCTTACGATTACGCACGCGGTGGAAATCTTCCCGCGCCAGATCGCTCCAGTCGGTGCCGATAATCCGGGCAGGGGATTCCAGACCGCGTACCACGGTTTCGCGAAAGGTCGTGCGGCTGGCCACGAATAAGAGTTCTTCTTGGCGTACAACATGGGTGCGGGCTGGGCGAAACAGTTCTGGATCAGCCGCCAACGGCAGATAGCGTCCTCCAGTAGTGAAACCGGCAGCTTCGGCATCCCGGAAAAATCGGGTATCGGTGTAATACAGACGGTCGCAGTGATCAGCGCGTTCTCGATTGTCGGTTATCGAAAAACGATCACCCACGAGACCAGCAATCACCGGACGTCGGTTCTGGGCATACAGTAACCGATAATAATCCAGCGGTACTCCGAACACCCCGGTCACCAACACCAATTCGGGACGGAATCGGGTCAATACCCGCTCGAAACGCCTCAGCATCCATCCCGATTCGTTTGAGGCACGCTCCCGCCACTTGGCCCATAAACCGAGTAACGGAGTATTACCATTGATCGCGAAGACTTGAGTAGGATGATCCAGGCGCACACAAGAATGGTACAAATTCTCCAGCCACAGCACCAAGCTGCCACGCTTGCCAAGCAATAAAATACGGGCAGACGGTCCGGCGGTCCGCCGCCCCTTGATCGTCACGATACCACCACCGGTTCGATATCAAGCATGCATCGAGCGCTTTTCCCAGCCCAACGGCTATCGGAAAATTCGATCCAACAAGCATCCCATTTGTGCCATCTTTCTGATGATTGCTTACAAATGGTGCAATCTTTCCCAGGCGGAAGCGACTCTCTCACGCCGCACATGGCCTCAGTACCCTCTCTCAATCGATAATTTCCAGCTTCCGCAGGCTTCTGCAGCTTGGTATTCAGTATCCACAACCGCCTTTTCCTATGACTCTATAACAGCAAACGGCACCCCCGCCACCTCTTTACAACGACCTCACAACGGCTTCACAGCGATGAAAACGAAGTAATGGCCCCTATTCTGCAAAGACAAGTCTGAAGGTCTGGTGTTTCAATAAGCGAATTTACCGTAGATCGGATGTTTCAATAAGCGAATTTACCGTAGATCTACGGGTCTACTACTCTTGATTTAGCTGACAAATCCCCGGCAACTTCTTGATCAATCACCCCAGGAGATATCTCAATGAATGGGCGAATCCCTAGCACCGTACTCGCTACCACGATGTTGCTGACCGTCACCCATGCCCACGCAGGCACGACACTGAACGCCATCAAGGAACGCGGTTATATCAAATGCGGTGTCAGCGATGGTCTGCCTGGTTTCTCTTACGCCGACGAAAAAGGCAAATTCAGCGGTATCGACGTGGATGTATGCCGCGCCATCGCCGCTGCGGTATTTAGCGATTCAACCAAGGTCAAATTCACCTCACTAACCGCCAAGGAACGCTTTACCGCCCTACAATCGGGCGAGATCGATGTGTTATCGCGCAACACCACCTGGACCTCCAGTCGCGATTCTGCCCAAGGACTGAATTTTACCGGCGTGACTTATTACGACGGTCAGGGCTTTCTGGTGAACAAAAAGCTCGGGGTCAAGAACGCCAAGCAACTGGACGGCGCTACCGTATGCGTGCAGGCCGGCACCACCACCGAATTAAACCTGAGCGACTACTTCCGCGCCAACAAGATGAAATATACCCCGATCACCTATGACAAATCCGACGAGAGCGCTAAAGCCCTGGAAGCGGGTCGCTGTGATGTGCTGACTTCCGATCAATCACAGCTTTATGCCCAGCGCATCAAACTGGCCAAACCAGGGGATTATGTCGTATTGCCGGAAGTGATTTCGAAAGAACCGCTGGGGCCTGTGGTTCGTCACGGCGATGATGATTGGTTCGATATCGTCAAATGGACCTTATTCGTCATGGTCGATGCCGA
>JACSSB010000316.1 GCA_014879435.1 Phycisphaerales bacterium | reverse complement strand
TTCTGGCCGGACCGCTACCCGCTATCGACAGCCCAGATCCGGGTCCCGCCGGTTTTCAAGGCAGTCTAGTGGTCGCTGAATTCGCTTCGCTTGAAGATGCAAAAGCGTGGGCCAATGCCGATCCTTACGTAGCAGCCGGAGTGTATGCGGCGGTCGATATTTATCCTTTTCGTCAGGTATTACCCGCGTGACGGATCGTGTCGCTCTGATCGAAGAGCGGTTGCGCACCGCGCTAGCGCCAGAGCATCTGGAAATCATCGACGATAGCGCCGCTCATGCCGGTCATGCTGGTGCCCGCGAAGGCGGGCACTTCACCCTCCACATCGTCTCATCGGCTTTTGCCGACAAAACACTGATTCAGCGCCATCGTCTCGTCAACGCGGCGGTGGCCGGCTTGATGCGCCGGGAAATTCACGCCTTGAGTATCAAAACTGCGATTTCTCCAACAGAATACGGTTTGCGTTCCGCTCAAGATGTGCATCCTGGTTAAATTGTTCCTCTGGAAAAAAGCCAACCCCTGGAAATAATGAAATGAAGAAACCGAATAAATTGTCTCTCCCATTGCTGGCCTTGTCTTCTAGTCTGTTGTTATCCGGCGTAGCACTGGCGGCCGACGATAAGAAGGCCGAAGCAGCCCCCGCAGCCCCCGCTCCTGCCAAGACGGCCCCTGTTGCGCCCACAACGCCTGCCGCCGTCAAGAGTGCGCCTGCGGCGATGGAGCAAACCAAGTTCGTTATTCCTGATCCAGTCGCGGTGGTCAACGACCAGCCCATTTCTAAAGCGGCTTTCGAGCAATACGCCCAGCAGTTGCGCGGCAAAGCCAAAGTTGATTCACCGGAAGCCAGCAAATCCTTGGTCGATCAACTGGTCATGGAAGAGCTGCTAGTCCAGCAAGCGCATAAAGAAAAACTGGAAGACGATCCGCAAATCAAGCAGCAGCTGGAAATGATCGAGCGTAGCCTGTTGGCCAGCACCGTGGTACGGCGGATGTTGAGCGAACACGCCCCCAGCGAGGAAGCGATCAAGAAAGAATATGAAGCGGCCGTCGCGGCGATGAAGGGCAAGGAATACAAAGCCAGTCATATCCTGGTGGATTCTGAGGATAAGGCTAAGGAAGTCATCATCGAGCTTAAGAAAGGGGGGAGCTTCGTCGAACTGGCCAAGTCCAAATCCAGCGATAGTTCTGCAGCCAACGGTGGCGATCTGGGCTGGTTCACCCCAAGCATGATGGTTCCGCCGTTCGCTCAGGCCGTCGCCAAGATGGAAAAGGGTAAGTACAGCGATCAGCCGGTGCAGACGCCCTTCGGCTGGCATGTGATCTTGCTGGAAGATATCCGCGACGCCAAGCCGCCGACCTTGGACGAGCTGCGGCCGCAGATCGCTCAGATGTTGCAGAGCCGGATGGTGAACGAGTATCTGGAAAAACTGCGCGCTGACGCCAAGATCAAAATAAATGAAATTCAGGTTGAACCCGCCAAGGCTGAACCTGCCAAGGCTGAGCCCGCCAAAGCTGAGCCTGCCAAGTAAAGCGCTGGCGAAGAGCAGTAAGTAATCGTTAGTAGATGATCTTGGAAGTAGCAACCGCTCAGTCGGTTGCTACTTCCCCAGCAATACCAGCAATCCCGCCTCGTCGATCACCGATACCCCCAATTCCCGCGCCTTATCCAGTTTGGACCCGGCGTCGCGGCCCGCTACCACATAGTCCGTTTTCTTCGATACGCTACCCGCTACCTTAGCGCCCAGAGCACGCAAGCGCTCGGCAGCCTCGTCACGGGTCAATGATTCTAAGGTGCCGGTTAGCACGAAACTCTTACCGGCCAGGGGTTGATCAGCGGGCATTTGTGCGGTAGCGGTTGGCCACCGTACCCCAGCGGTCTGTAAGCGGGTCAGTACTTCCCGATTGTGCGGCTCCTGAAAGAAGGTACGAATGGCGGCAGCAGCCACAGGACCGATGTCTGGCACCTGCAATAGGCGGGGTTCATCCGCCGCCAGCAGGGCTTCCAGGGTACCTAAATAGCGCTCCAAAGCACGTGCCGTGGCTTCTCCAACCTCGCGGATTCCCAGCGAATACAGGAATCGGGCAAGCGTAGTGGTTTTGCTGCGTTCCAGCGCCTCTAGCAGATTGATGGCGGATTTGGTGCCCATGCGATCCAAGCTGGTCAGCGCCTGTACGTCGAGTGCGTACAAATCAGCGGGATCGTGTACCAGATCCTGTTCGATCAGTTGATCCACCAATTTATCGCCGAGCCCATCGATATCCATCGCGCGCCGCGAGGCAAAATGACGAATGGCTTCCTTACGTTGCGCGCGGCAATACAAGCCACCAATACAGCGGGCTACCGCTTCCCCTTCTGGGCGAAGGATCTGCGACCCACATACTGGGCAGTTTGTGGGCATTTGGAAGGCTGGGGCATCGGGAATACGGCGCTCCAATACCACGCTGACCACTTCGGGAATGACATCCCCCGCGCGACGCACGATCACGGTATCACCCACCCGCACATCCTTGCGTGCCACTTCATCGGCGTTATGCAGTGTGGCATTGGTTACAGTCACCCCGCCCACGAACACGGGCTTGAGTCGTGCCACCGGAGTCACCGCGCCAGTACGGCCAACTTGTAGCTCAATGGCCTCGACCACGGTGAGCTCTTCCTGAGCCGGAAATTTGTGTGCCACCGCCCAGCGCGGTTCGCGGGTACGAAACCCCAACTGCCGTTGCTGGTCGAGGCGGTTGACCTTATAGACCACGCCATCGATATCGAAGGGCAAGGCATCGCGCTTCTTGGCGACTGCATGGTGAAAATCGATGAGACCTTCCGCTCCCCGAGCGACCACCCGTTCCTCGCAAACCGGCAATCCCAGCGTAGCCAGCGCATCAAGTAGCGCGCCATGGGTGGTCGGTAGATCCCAGCCTTGTACCTCACCCAGTCCATAGGCAAAAAAGGACAACGGCCGTTTTGCGGCTAACTGGGGGTCAAGTTGGCGGATACTCCCAGCTGCACCATTGCGTGGATTGACCAGCACAGCCAAGCCAGCGGCGCGTTGCCGGGCGTTGTAGCGCTCGAAATCGGGGCGGCTCATGTACGCTTCGCCACGCACTTCCAGCACTTCAGGCGCAGCGCCATGCAGCCGTAGCGGCAAACTGCGGATGGTGCGAATGTTTTGTGTGACATCTTCACCGGTTTCGCCATCGCCACGCGTCGCGGCTTGCACCAGTACGCCCTGTTCATAGCGTAGGCTGATGGCTAAACCATCGAATTTCAATTCACAGTGGTACTCGACCGGTTCCGCGTCGGCACTCAGTTCCAGCTCACGCCGTATCTGGGTATCGAAGGCCACGGCGCCGCCCGAACTGGTATCGGTTTCGGTGCGGATGGACAGCATCGGGACGCGATGCGGTACTGGCAGGAATGCGTCTAAGGGTTTGCCGCCCACCCGCTGGGTTGGGGAGTCGGCGGCGATCAGTTCTGGATGAGCCGCTTCCAGCGCTTGAAGTTCCCGAAACAAGCGGTCGTATTCGGCGTCCGGGATTTCTGGATCGTCCAGCACATAATAACGGTAGCCATGCCGGTTGAGCTGCTCACGCAGCCAAGCGGCACGTTGTTGCGGATCGGTGGACTGTGCCATGTTGTTCTCGTCCCATTAGGGAATCTGTTCCCGCATCCGCTTCAATTCGGCTACTTCGTTGCGCAAACGTATGAGGGCTTGATTGGTCATTCGGTTGCGGCGTTCGTCGCAGATCAACCCGCCCAACTTTTGCGCCAATTGGTCGGCGGTAATTACCAATTCATCCAAGGCTTTCATTTCCTCGATCGGGCCGGGCAGCTTCATAAACAGCAATAGCCCTGGGGTCCGTAGCCCAGACCAAGTTTTCGGATCGAAGGAGCCAGGTTTACGCAGATGGGCCAAGCCGAGGATTGGAATCTCTCTGACTTTTGTATCTGGAAATAGCTCGAACACCCCATCGGTGTTCAAATGAAAGCCTAGTGCCTCAGCCGCAGCCTGAATACGCGCTCCATCAAAGAGCTGGTGGCGCGGTGCCATCACGGTCAGGACCAATGTTTTCTTAGTGGAAGGCCGGGTGATTGGTTCCTGTCGTGATGTGTGCGAGAGGGAAGGCGGGGGGGGCAAGAAGGAGGGACTGATCTTCTCTCCGCCGTTCATTCGCGTGCCCACTTCGTCTGGAGTGAAGGCTTCCTGGCGCTGGACAGGTCGAATTTCCACATCGACCAGCACCTTGTCTGCTAGGTGATGATCCGGGGTGATACGACCCGATTCACCAAAAATGCTGCCATCGATTCCTTCGTTTGCGGTCGATGGGGGCGTTTGATGATCATTCAACACCGGCTCCTTGGAGGGCCGCCGTCGCCGACTGCTGCTTTCTTTCTTCAGGTGCGAGCGAATGCCCCAAAGGAAGAGAAGAATAATGACCAGGGCTCCGATGCCCGCCAGCAACCACTGTAATTGTGTTTTATCCAATTCCATGCAATGCAAACCCCGGATCGCGCTCATTGTGTCGCGGTACAACACCACAAGATCAAACCCCCATTATCGCCGTACCGGCGAGCTGGGGGTTATGACGAACGTTTATACTGGAATCCCTACGCTTTCACAAATGACTTCCTTTCGTTAAAGCCGCTTCGGTCGCGGCGACGGGTGCGGCTAGCCCACAGCAACTAGTTGTGCTGCTGCTTCGACATTGACCGCCACCAAGCGTGATACCCCAGGCTCCTGCATGGTCACTCCAGCTAGATGCTGGGCGATTTCCATCGTTGCCTTGTTATGGGTAATGAAGATGAACTGTACTTGAGCCGCCATATCACGGACCAGCGCACCAAAGCGGCCGACATTGGCTTCATCCAGCGGAGCATCCACCTCATCCAGCAGGCAGAAAGGTGCTGGGTTGAGCTGAAAAATCGCGAAGACCAGTGCAACCGCAGACAATGCCTTTTCACCGCCGGACAGCAAACTGATCGAGCCAATGCGCTTGCCCGGCGGCTTGGCCATGATCGTCACCCCAGCGTCCAACACATCTTCGCCAGTCAGTTCCAAATGTGCCTGACCACCGCCGAACAAGCGGGGAAACAGTTCAGCCAGACCGGTATTGACCCGCTCGAAAGTTTCCCGAAAGCGGGCGCGGGTCTCACGGTCGATTTTACGAATGGCATTTTCCAAAGTAGCTAGCGCTTCCAGCAGATCGGCGTTCTGCGCGTCGAGATACTGTTTGCGCTCGGATAGCTGAGCAAATTCTTCGATAGCCGCCAGATTGATCGGTCCCAGTCGTTGGATACGCCGCTCAATCTGTTCCAGTCGCGCCAGCCAGTCGCTTTCAGCCGCCGCTTCCGGCAGAGAGGGTAGTACCGCTGCCAGTTCGAGATTCAGCTCCTGCAACTGCTCACGTAAGTTTTGCTGGCGCACCCGTGTCTCGTTCAGTATCAACTTCTGTTCCTCGATCCGTTGACGCTGAATTTCGGCTTGCCGCTCACGCTGGACGCGGGTTTCTTCACGGGCTGCCAGGGCGGCATCCAGCGTTTCCAAGGCATGACGGGCTTCGCCCAGTTCCGCTTCGACCGCAACGCGTGTTTCCAGCCAACTGGATAATTCATCTTCGATAACGGTACGTGTTGCATCGTCATCGACAGTGCGCTCCTCGGCCAGCCGTTGTTGTCGCGCCTGTAGTTGCTGTCGCTGGGTTGCTAATCGCTCGATGGCTTGAGTAGCGGCGCCAGTCCGTACTCGCAAGGTCTCAATCGTCGCCACTTGGCGGGCAGCTTGTTGATGGGCCGTATTTGTGTTGGCTCGGCATTGTTGAAGCTGTTCAAGCAGCCGCTCCTGGTTACTGCTTAACTCGATTTGTTCGGCACGCAGCTGCTCCAGTTCTAGAAGCGCTTCTTCCAACTGTGATCGGGCTAGGTCGATCTGCTCCTGATCCTGCTCGCGCTGCTCGCCCAATTCGGCCAATTCCTCGGTCAGCGCAGTGTGACGGGCACATGCCTGCTCCCAACGGGCTTGAGCGGTATGGCATTCACCCGACAAGCGAGCGTGGTCACGATGGCCCTGATTGACGGCTTGTTGGAGATCGCGGCGCTGGTGTTCCAGTTCGCGCTGCCGGACGCGCAGTTGCTCCAGCTGCGTGCTTTGCTGTTCCAGTACCTTCTCATCCGTATCGATCACGGCGGTGAGCTGGCGGATTTCCCGCTCGCGTGCGAGTACTCCATCGCT
>JACSSB010000177.1 GCA_014879435.1 Phycisphaerales bacterium | reverse complement strand
GCGCGCCACTACTCCAGCCAGTCGTGCAATCGGGTGCGGGCCTCGTTGATGCCTTGTCCGGTCAGTGCCGAGAACAACTGGGCGGTGGCGCCTGGATAGGTTGCGGCCAATGCCCGCTTCAGTTGCGCCAGTGCCGCTGATGCCGCACCTCGGCTCAGCTTGTCCGCCTTGGTTAGCAGCACATGTACTGCAAGCTCACGAGCAGCACAACTGTCCAGCAATTGCCGATCCGTTTCGGTCAGCGGATGGCGAATATCCATCAATAACACCAAACCTTGCAAGGCCACGCGTTCGTGTAGATAGCGTTTCAGTAGTTCTCCCCAATGCCGACGGATCGAATCCGGCACGCGGGCATAGCCATAACCCGGCAGATCGACGAGATGACGCTCCGGTTTCACCACGAAGAAGTTGAGTAATTGAGTCCGTCCGGGTGTTTTGCTGACGCGAGCCAGTCCGCGCTGATCGGTGAGACGATTGATCGCGCTGGATTTACCCGCGTTGGAGCGACCGGCAAAGGCCACTTCCCGGCCAGTGTCGGGGGGAAGCTGATTGAGGGCATTGACGCCGCGCAGGAAGCGAATACTACGCCAATAGTCGATATCCACCGTGGTACTTGGTGGGAAAGGAATAATATCACTGGGGTTTCTCATTGAACTCACAGGCCGAAACTGATATATAAAACTGCCGTTTTCGCTGGGTGGGGCTGGTTCAGGCAAGCACCGACCCCGTTACCAAAGCGAGTGCTTGGCCACCGGTTCGTGCTGCCGCATTCCATGTCGGCGGCGGGTCGCCTGAGCCGAATACCGTCATCGTACAGGAGCCTTCTAAAAATGAAAAAATTCGTTGTGATCGCAGCGGCCTGCGCATTGTTCGGTTCTGCGACCGCCGTGCTGGCCGCTGGCGATGCCACCGCCGGTAAGGCCAAGTCCGCTACCTGCGCGGCCTGTCATAATCCGGATGGCAATAGTACCATTCCGCAGAATCCGAATCTGGCGGGTCAGGGGGCCGATTATCTGCTCAAGCAGCTGCATGATTTTAAGAGCGGAGCGCGCCCCAACGCGATCATGGTTGGCATGGTCGCGGCTTTGAGCCCGCAGGATATGGAGGACTTGGCCGCTTATTTCTCGTCTCAACCGGTCAAGCACGCCGCAGCTGATCCGACCTTGGCGCCAGTGGGCGAAGCCCTCTTCCGTGGTGGAGATCTCAAAGAAGGCATTCCCGCTTGTACGGCTTGTCATGGGGTTTCTGGTGCGGGCAATCCGGCGGCCAAATTCCCGATGCTGGCTGCGCAACATGCGGAATACACTGAGATTCAGTTGAAGGCATTCCGCGCCATGGAACGGAACAACGATGCCGGTCAGATGATGCGTGAGATCGCAGCTAAGCTGACTGATCCGCAAATCAAGGCGGTTGCGTCCTATATTCAGGGTTTGCAGTAGATCTCCAGCCGCTCCAGCTGGGTATCCGCTAATTTCGTCCCGTGGGGGTGGCCATTTGGCCACCCTTTTTCTTTCGATCCGCCGAAGCCTGATGGTCATTCGGTTCTCATCGATTCAAGGTATGAACCGATGATGGCTTGCCGAGTCGAACAGGTTTTCTGCCCATTTCCCAAACCGCACCGTGAATCAAACTCCCACCCATCCGTCTAATCGTCGCCATACCCTGAGCTGGGTGTTGCTGGAATTTTTCGGTTCCATGAACTTGGCGATCACTTTATTGGTTTTGGTGGCGGTCGCTTCGGTGATCGGGACGGTTTTACAGCAAAACCAGCCTTATCCGGATTATGTATTCAAATTTGGGCCATTTTGGTTCGAGGTATTCCGTTGGCTGGGGCTATACGACGTTTATGGTGCAAGCTGGTTTATCGGCATCCTGGCGTTTCTGATCCTATCCACGAGCGTGTGCCTGTACCGTCAAGTACCGAGGATGCTGCGGGACATGATTCGGTTTCGCACCAACATCCAGCCCCATTCGTTGCGTGGATTTCACCAGCATGTCGAGTGGCAAGTGGTGGATCATGACCTTGATGCCACGCAAGACGCGGTGACGGAAGTACTGCAAAAGCGCGGCTATCGCTGGCGCGCGCGCACGGTTGGCGATCACCGCGTAGTGGCAGCGATGAAAGGGCGCTATAACCGTCTCGGGTATTTATTCACCCATGCTGCGGTGGTATTGATCGGCGTCGGTGGGCTGTTGGATGGTAATTTGTGGCTAAAATTGAAGGAATGGCATGGTGAGGTGGTGCTGGAGACTCACGATTTGGCCGTTCGCGATATTCCACCGGCCAGTCGATTAGCCCCTGGTGCGTTACCGGCATTTCGCGGCAATGTGATGATCCCGGAGGGTACCGCCGCTAGTTTTGTATTTGTACGGGCGAGGAATGGTTTTGTATTGCAAGAGCTGCCCTTTGCCATTGAATTGAAAGATTTTCAGGTGGCTTATCACGATACCGGTCAACCCAAGTCCTTCCTAAGCCAAGTGCTGATCCATGATCGGGAAAAACTGGGTGATCATCCCTTGGAAGCGACCATCCGTGTCAACCATCCATTCACTTATCGCGGTTATTCGATTTACCAGTCCGACTTCGGCGATGGTGGCTCCGTGCTTGATCTGCGTGCCTGGCCGTTGACCGTGGCGTCGCTGAAACCGACCGAAATCGAAGCTAAAGTAGGCGGTTCCTTGAAAGTGGCAAGACCGGGTGGAACGCTTATCTTGGAATTGAGTGATTTCCGCCTATTTAATTTGTTACCAGAGTCCGATGCGCAGCCGGGTGAACGTAAGTTCCGCAACTTTGGCCCCAGCTTCGGGTTCAAACTGCGCGATGAGGGAGGGCAGGCATGGGAATATTTCAATTACATGGCGCCAGTAAAACTGGAAGATCGCTGGTTTTTCATCAGTGGCATGCGTATCCAACCCAGTGCGCCGTTCACCTACCTGCATATTCCGGCCGATCCAAACAACAGCCCCGAGCGTTTTCTGCGCTTCAACGCCCGCCTGCATGATGCGGATTGGCTGCGTACATGGATGGCCAATTTCGCGCCCGCTGCAAATGAAGATTCTAATCTCCGCCATGACCTCGAACGAGTACGCGTGAGTCTGGTCGAACTGTTTGCTCAAGGAGGGTCTGCTGCGGTGTTGGAGCGGGCCAAGGCGGTGGTTCCCGCAGATCGGTTGCAAGAGGCGAGTGCGCTGTATCTGAATATCCTGCGGGATACCTTGGCGCAAGTTTTTATCGAAGTGCTGCGTGAAGAAGGGATCGATGTGGCACAAGGTGTTGGCGAACGCGAGGAGGCATTTTTCAATGATGCCTTATCGGCACTTTCCGCGTTACCGGCCTACGCCTCGCCCTTTTATCTGCAGTTGGCGAGTTTTCGCCAGGTTGAAGCATCTGGGCTACAGGTCACCCGTAGCGATGGAGTCGCTGTGGTTTATACCGGATTTGCCATGCTGATCATGGGCGTTTTCATCATGTTTTATACTTCACATCGCCGCTTGTGGGCTTGGCTGGCGGTCGAGAAGGGGGCAACTCGCTTGTTATTGGCCGGTACGGGTAACCGTCACCAAACCGAGTTCGCTCACGAGTTCGCCATTTTACGGGCGATGCTGGAGCAGCGACTGGGCACGGCTGAAGCGGAACGGTCCACCACAACCCCATCCTCTGCGGTGCCTCAGGCATACTGATGATGGGTGCAACGGCGCGGTGTCGGTCTACGGGATAAGAGGAACAGTGGCAATGGCAGTGACAGTGACGCGTGAAACGATGCTGGAATCATGGGAACAGCCGTCATTTTGGCAGCGATTGACGATCAGAGACGGACTATGGGCGCTGCTGGTGATGGCCGGTTCGATTCAGCTCTGGTGGCTCTATCGGGAATATATGGATGGTTATGAGATCGCCATCCAGGCGGGAAGTACCCTGGCGCTGATCGCTTGGGGATGGTATTGGAAACCGGCGCGTCTCTTCACTCTGGCGGTAGCGGCGCTGGCCGTGCTGGCGCTGTGGCGTTATGGCACGGATTATTCCTTGCGACAGAGCGATTTCTGGCTCAAATATTTTCTGGAAAGCCAGGTTGCATTCATGTGGATGAGCGCATTGTATGTGCTGGCCACCGTCACCTATTTTGTCGCACTGTTTAGCCGTTCCGAATTTATCGGCAAGACCGCGACCGCCTTGACCTGGATAGCGACAGTCATGGGTTTGAGCGGCCTGTTGGTACGCTGGCGCGAGTCTTATCTGCTGGGCACCGATATCGGTCATATTCCCGTCAGCAATCTATATGAAGTGTTCATCCTATTTGCATTGATGACCGCGCTACTCTATCTCTTTTATGAAGATCGCTATCGCACCCGAGCTATGGGAGGCTTTGCGCTGCTGGCGATCAGCGGAGCCGTTGCCTTCTTGTTGTGGTATGCCTTTGATCGCGAGGCTCATCATATTCAGCCGCTGATTCCTGCCTTGCAGAGCTACTGGATGAAGATCCACGTTCCTGCCAACTTCATCGGTTATGGTGCATTCGCTTTGGCGGCGATGCTGGGAATAGCCTACTTGCTGCGGTCGGGTGTCGAAGCACATTGGCCAAATAGCCTGTTGGCGCGGGTATTACCGCCGCTTGAGCTGCTGGATGATGTGATGTACAAGGCCATCGCGCTGGGTTTCGCGGCCTTCACCATCGCTACCATTCTCGGGGCGTTGTGGGCAGCCGAGGCTTGGGGTGGCTACTGGTCTTGGGATCCCAAGGAAACTTGGGCACTGATCGTCTGGCTGAATTACGCCGCTTGGTTGCACCTGCGCCTGACCAAAGGTTGGCGCGGTACACCGATGGCTTGGTGGGCAGTCATTGGTCTGTTCGTCACACTATTTGCCTTTTTGGGAGTCAATATGTTTCTGTCGGGGTTGCATTCCTACGGTTCGTTGTAATACCCGATCCATTCCCCCTTTCTGCCCATCGAAATTGTGAGAATACCCGCAATGTTAAATCTGTTTCGTTCTCTCTCGTTGATCGTACTGGCCTGCATGCTACCGCTGGTTGGTGCTTATGCTGCTGACCCGGCCACGCCGTCATTTCAGGAGGGCAAGGATTACGTCCGTCTGCCGACTCCGGTCCCGACCTCCACACCGGGCAAGATCGAGGTAGTCGAGCTGTTCTGGTACGGTTGTCCGCACTGTTTCGATCTGGAGCCGGAGGTACAAAAATGGCTGCAACATAAGCCGGAAAACGTTGCTTTCGTGCGCGTTCCGGTATCGTTCGGAGCCAATTGGGAACCCGGTGCACGTGCCTACTACGCGGCCCAGAGCTTGGGTGTGCTGGATCAGATACATAAGCCCTTATTTGACGCCATTCATGTGGAAAAACGTAGGCTGAGCAACGAGGACGAAATGGCTGCGTTCTTCGCCGAACACGGCGTCGATGAGGCCGCTTTTCGCAAAGCCTACAGTTCGTTCCAAACCGAGACTGAGTTGCGCCGTGGCAACCAGTTAGCACAGCGTTATGGGGTACGCGGCGTACCGGCAGTCATCGTCAATGGCAAATACAATGTACGTTCGCAAAACATGTTCGAAGTCGTGGATTTCCTGGTTGCTCAGGAAGCCGCCGCGCCTGGGGGTTAAGGGCGGCACACGATGAATGAACCATGCGCGTCCAGCCACTTGCGGCTGCTCAGCTACAATATTCAAAGTGGGCTGACCACCCGCAAATATTCCCAATATCTCACCCGCAGTTGGAAGCATTTGGTGCCAGTACCTTCGCGAATGAGTAATCTGGATGGTATTGCTCGGGTGCTGGCCGATTACGACCTAGTGGGCTTGCAAGAGGTGGACGCCGGTAGTCTGCGCAGCGGTTTCGTCAATCAGGTCAAGTATTTGGCTGATTATGCCGGTTTCGAGCATGTATTCGACCAGTCCAATCGTCGGATCGGCATGATTTCGCAACATGGCAATGCGATGCTCAGCCGGTTCCAACCCTCGGCGATCACCGAGCACAAATTGCCTGGGCTGATTCCAGGTCGGGGCGTGCTGGAAGTCCGTTTCGGTGCAGGAGAGAACGCACTGCATGTATTGATCGTCCATATGGCGCTGGGTCGCCGTGGCCGATTGATGCAGATTCGATTTCTGGCCGATCTGGTGCGTGATTACCGTCATATCATCTTGATGGGCGATCTCAACTGCCGATCAGATAGCCCCGAAATGGAAGCCTTGCTGGAAACGACCCATCTGTGCGAACCGGCTCCCGGCTT
>JACSSB010000356.1 GCA_014879435.1 Phycisphaerales bacterium | reverse complement strand
GGATAGATCAGCCCGACTTCCTGCCAGCCACTCTGTTCATCATCGGCCACCTCGATCCGAAAAGCTGGGGCTTCGTCATCAGCTGGCAAATAGATCGCTCGGCCAAACAATGCCCGCACCTCACCCGAACGCAGCGTCGGGTCCGGCTCCAGCCGATAGCGGACCGTCTCATTCTCAGCCAAATGCGCACCCAGATCCCGCTCGTGCAATCTCTGCAATTCCTGCAGCAACGAGTGGCAACCAAATCCCTCCTCCAGCCGTTCGTCCCGCACATAATCCCGTTCCGGTATGTAGACATGAACATGACTGCAATAGGTTTTCTGGCGCTGACCCAAAGAGCGCATGACCCGTCGCGGATAACGCTTGAGCGCTTCCAGCAGCAACACACCTTCCTGACCACTCCGCACCCGGTCCCACAACCATTCGGCATTGAAGACATCCGGCACGACGCGCAAGGTGACGCAAACCACGAAGTCGGAAGCGATCAGGGCATTGGCTTGAGTGCTCATCAATTTCCTTCCTCGACCGCGACGGCCAACGCCACGATCGGTAGTACAAATAACACTAGATGACTGCCAGCGGAGGAAAGCAGCGACATCGGCTGACCCATGACCGGCAGAAATCCTAGATTCGTGCCCCATGAAACCAGAAAGTGTGCGCCGAGTAAGGCCGCTCCGCCGTACAGCACGAAATAGGCGAATCCACCCGGTATGATCGAGCTTTGGACACCATGCCAGGCACTCCATAGGGCACGCTCGGCGATGAGCCCTAGCAGCAAGATCAGGGCCATCTGCATCACCATCAATCCTAGCGCCGCCAAACCGCCGTAGCGATTGAGGAAAAACGTTGGGGTGAAATCATTCTCCACCAGCGGAACCTTCATCGCCTGACTATTGACCGGATCTCTCCAAATCGATCCGGTCCAGCCACCTGCACGGATCGCCTCCAGTGCCCGGCGTAGCTGATAGGCGGAATGCGGGTACTGCTCTGGCATTGCCCAAGCCCGAATACGGGTCGCTTGCAGAGTCACGGGGAAACTCTCTGGCGATTGGCGCAGCCAGATCACTCCCACCGCGAGTGCTCCCACCACGATCAGCAATACCACTTGACCGCCCCAGCGCCAAAGTGGTCGTGAAATGACCCGTAAATAAGCCCAAACCAGCGCCAACACCCACAGTGACAACAGCATCAGGGGCGAAAAATCGTGCAGAAATACCAATGCAAAACCACTTGCAGCCAGCAACAGCACTACCGATCCCAGAGAGAATACCCACCAGAACAGGGTGTGAATGCGCCATTTTTCCGTGCTCGCCATCAACACATGCGCCGTCACTAATACCAGCGTCAGCTTAGCAAATTCAAAGGGCTGGAATCCGTTCCAGCCATCTTCGTCACCGAAACCCGCCTGCCATGCCAACGAGATCAGTGCCACACCACTCAGTAAGAGCAATCCCCAACGTGCCAGCAGGCGGACATCGAAGCGCTGATCCGGCCGCCAGCGCCGCCAGATGTGCCGCCCAGCCCACATCAACCAACCGAATGTCCCTGCCAAGGCCGCGCCGCCACCGCCAAAACGTGTCCAGCCAGATTCCTCGGCACCCGCGCCTAATTGCAACAGGGTCACCCAACCGACACCCAATAACAGAGTCAGCACCACCAGCAGGCGGATACTCCATGGCGAGCGCACCGTGATCAGCCAAAGGAGCAAGGCTGGCCACGCCAGCAGATAAGGCCATAGTATCGGGACGGTCAAACGACTCAGGTAGAAGCCCAGGCAGGCACCGGCCAAGGCCAATGCGCCACCGAGCCGCCAGCGCGCTAAGGGATCTCTGGGATCTCTGAGTTCTCTGGGATCTCTCATCCCTTCGCCACCGCCTATCTGGCGCGGCCAAAGCAGCCCCAGCGCGAGCAGGGGTATCGCCAGACTCAACGGCCAGATCCAGGTATCTACACCGGGCGGCCACAACCACGCCACCGGTCGCCAGTGCACTTCCACCGGCGGCGTGAGCAAACGCGGCACGACCGCAGCGGGCCAGCGTTGGGCGCGGGCCACGACCGCCAGTTCCAGATCTGGCGTGATGCGCAGTACCCGATACTGGGTACGACCAATCGTCAGGTCATCACCGACCGCCAGCGGAACAGACCGTCGCCACAGTGATTCGGCCTCCGGCGTATCCACTGCCACCGTCACCATCGAACCGTCTGGCCGTCCGGCCTCGCCCGGACGTAACATGAAATCCACGCCAACCGGCGCGATCACCACGGTATCGACCGGCACCTCCGTCAGCCCCAAACGATCAGCGCAGTAGACTCCGCCACCCAGCCGTAGCGGTCGCCGGACTAAATCGCGCAATCCCAATGCAGCTAGAAACTTACTCCAGCGACTTCGCCAACCCGGATAACATTCGGGCAATGGCTGACCGTCTAGGTGCGCACGAAATCCATCGTATTCCCAATGCCGTTTGCCTTCCTGCAACCGAATCCGTCCCTTTGCTGCTTCTAATACGCGAAAAGTGTAATCACCCACGGCGAAGGTCGCCCCTTTTCGCAGCAACCAATCCCGAATCGGTTGCACGTCGCCACCTCGGGCGGATCGCCACAACACCTGCTTGTAGGCCGCGATATTGCTCAGACTCCAACCACCGTCGGTATTACGTCGCAACAACACATGCTCGCTGTCAGCCTGTGGCGCTTGCAATGCCTCGCGGCCCAACGCCGCCGTCTGACCGGGCTCCAGGCTCACCTTGAGTACACGCGGTTCCAACCAGAGTGGTGCCCACCACGCCGTTCCTATCATCGCCAGCATGGGCAACAACCAAACCAGCACTAACCACCAACGACTGGAGTGATGTTCCGCGTCACTCATGGTCTTTCGTCGCCATCAGCGCTGCCAGCCAAGCCGCAGTCAACTCACCACAATCCGCACCCTTCGCGCCGGTGGCGGGGCTGATTAGACAAGCAAAGGCTAAGCGTCGATTCTCTCCTGGCAGGGCGCCCGGTTCCAGCCAGCCCGCCAGCCAAGCGTTCGCTTTCTTTCCCGCTGGATCGAGCCAAGCGGCACCCATCTTCACGTAGAGCGATGGGTGAATCGCATCGAAACGGGCATCGGCGAAGAGGCGGCGAGCCGGTTCCACATCGAGGCTCAAGCGCATGCCCTGCCGAATACGGCTGGTGGGAATATCCAGAACGGTTGCCGCCGGTTCTGGTGCGGGTTGACCGTTCAATTCGACCAACACTCTCGACGGCGTCCGTTGACCGGTCGCGATGATGGCGGCCGATTCGGCCAGTTGTAATGGGGTTAGATACGCCCCCCGTCCCAGCGCTACCCGCCAGACTTGTTCACGGCTAGTCATCGGCTCCAGTATCGCCGCATTCGCTTGTAAGACATCGTTCGCCGTGATTAGACCACTTGGCAATAAACCCCCATCCAGATCCTGGGGCACATCGAAACCCAGTTCAGTCATCATAGCCAGAAGCGGTCTTAGCTTTCGTAGTGCTGTTGGGGTCAAGGCGCGTGCACTGGCCAAATGCAATGATTTGCTCTGACTCGACAAAGTCGCGTCGGTAGTCTGCACCCATCGAGCGAACCAGGTGCGCGCAGAATTACGCAGCGCCTGAGCTAAACCCAAATCCTCGTGTCGTTGGTTATCACGACACCACAGCCGTTCTTGCAGGGAACGTTCAGCATTCCCGTTGCGGAACCGGAAGCGGCTCGCTGCCCGCGATTTCGCGAGTTTGGCACGGGGCGGATAGCAAGCGGTTCCCACTGCACGCTCCTGCCTTCGCTTCAAAGCCAAGCGCGCCGGACCACCGCTGGTCGCGCCTGCCAACGCCGCTGCCAGTTGTGGTCGATGCAGGGCTGCTCGCTCCAACAACAGCGCATCGATCAACTCAAAAATCGAACCAGCCGACTCCGGTGTGTCGCCATCGCGCTGCCAAGCACGAATCCACAAGGGGCTGCGACGCGGCGGCACCGCCGCCACAAAGGTGGATAAATCGCTCCAGATGATGTCGGTTGGCGGCTCTGGACTCGCGATCACCGCCAAGATATCGCCCCGATCCGCATCCAAAACGACGAAGCTCACTATCGGCCCCTCTTGGCGGACAACGCTGCCATCCGCGCCAGCGCCGTCCGGCGACAATCGCGTAAGCAACGCCCGTCGCGCTGCACGTTGCAGGCGCGGGTCCACACTCAAATGCGCTTCGGCTGTCGCCATCCCGCGTTCTCCCAACCGCGCCAGCGCCTCCTGCACCGAACCCCGCTGTGCCGGGTCCAAGCCAACCAGCGCCGCTAATCCTAAATCCCATGCCTGCTGGGTCGGCTGACCACCTTCCCACAGTAGAGCACCTTGTCGATCACGGAGCGTTACTTCGGCAGGCGCTGATCGTGCCACACGCCCACCATCGGCCGCTGTGGGGAGATCGCGCCAATACAGCTTTCCGTCAACACGCTGAATGTGGGCAAAATCGTAGCGATATAGATCAGGGAATACTTCGGCTGGCAGCGGTTGAAACGCTAATTCCAACTGGCTCACACCCTCTTGCATCTCCAAGCGCAACCAGTGCGCGAGCGCATCCCGCTCCGTGCAGGGTTGCGCGCTCAAACAGCGTGGGGCGCTGGCTAGCACCGTCGCACCCGTCACCTTCAGATCCTTCCCCATCACCAGTAATTCTAAGCGATCACCAGATTGTGCTGGTTTTGGCAGCACGCAACGAAACCGCACCGGTCGTCGCTGCTCCAGATCCGGCCAATGTGCTACCCGCCGCCAAGCTCGCCAGCCTTGTGGTGCTTCGGCGAACAAACGCTCGGCCAGTAGCGGCATCGATCCGATCAGCGTCAGCGGTACTTCTCCCCAATCTGCCTGCCAGTCGGTGCATGCTTCGAAATCTGGCCGCCAGCGGATCGCCACCAGCAGTTGACGGGCATTAAATGCTGCGACCTGACGGCGCACGTAGCGACCTGTACCGCTGAAATGCAAGGCTTGATGCACCTGCCAAATCTCATCATTCCAAGGGCCTTGCAACCAATCGTGCTCGCCATCGCGAGGCGCTAGCAGCTCAGGATGCGTCTGTGCGAATACACGACGTAGCGGTAAATCAGCTGGGGCAATCGCGATTCGGCCATCCTGGCTTGGCCGCAACAAACCGGCAGCCAGCGCGCGCTCAAATAATTCGGCATCCTCACGCGGCGGTGGCGGCGCGGCCGCCGCATAGCGACCGGGGGCTAAATGGAATTCCTGGGTCGAGCCGTCACCCTGGTACCACAGCACGCTCCGGGGTTCGGTATCGGTCAGCCCGCCATCCACTGCGCGGGGACCGTATACACTCACCCGCAGCAATCCGAAGCGGCAAGCATCGTCCGCCAACAGCCGCAGCCGCAACCCGTGATTCCATTGCCCGGTTGCCGCTGGACCCTGATTCCACAATAACCAGAGATCGCGCCGAAATATCAGCGTCGGCCCTTGACTGCTTTCCGCTGTATCTGCCAGTAATAACACGGGTCGCTTATCGTGCAGGGTCAAACGGAATGACCCCGCGCTGGCGTAAGGCAGTAATGGCGCATCCGCTGGCTCCGCAACCACTGAAAAAGCGGGTATATCGACCCCATCGGGGCCATCATCCAGTAGTGGATTTTTGAGATTTTGAAGCGGCTGGGGAAAAGTGGTCGGGTGCGTCATCGCTCGCCGCAGTTGTGACTCATCCCAGCCCACAGATAACGGCGCCATGACCGAACCAGCGGCGGAATCGGTGCTTTGCTCACACAAAGCCAGATCCTGTTGTCCAATCAGCCGATCTGGCCCATGGACCAGCAATAAACCATGAGGCGGGATGATCGGCTGAAATCCTCTGCCATCGGGAATGTTCATCGCCGCATCCGGTAAACCGGCAGGTAATCGCATCGGCGGTGCTGGCACCGGTTTCGGTCGCGCATAGATCCCCGTCAGCTGCATCCATAATGCGCCAACACCGAGCATCACACCCAACACCAACAAAATATGGGCTAATGATCGGCGCGACGCGATACGATTCAGTGTCAATACAGGGTTCATATGCAACGATAATAAGTAGCGGATTGACTTGACCTCATAGCAAACGATGAGTTTACTGGATTACCCTTGGATCCCGAGCAGCCCAGTCTGGAGGACATTCCATGCAAAGTGGCGAACAGATCACGATCAATAGCCAACGTTATCAGCTCGGCGCCGTGCTTTCGACCGGCTCCGGCAGTTACGGCCAAGTCTGGGCGGCCATCGACGGAACCCAGCGCGCCGTCGCGCTGAAAGTCATCAA
>JACSSB010000254.1 GCA_014879435.1 Phycisphaerales bacterium | reverse complement strand
TTCAGCGGCGGCTTGGCGCTTAGCTTCATCCGCTGCTGTGCGTTTCTCCTCGGCTTTTTGTCTGGTTTCTTCTTCCTGGCGTTGTTTCTCGGCCTTCTGTCTGGCTTCTTCTTCCTTGCGCTGTTCCTCAGCTTCGCGTTGGCGGCGAAGTTCTTGTTGTCGCCGCTCCTCAGCCTTCCGCTCGGCTTGCTCCAGTGCGGCCTGACGCTCCGCTTCGGCACGCTGTTGACGACGTTCCGCTTCCGCCTGTCGCTCTAATTCCTCCCGAATTGCGGCTTCATCCACAATCTGGACTGGGATCGGTTCGACCTCAGGTTGTTCAGGGGTTGAAGTGCCTGCGATATTCAGATTCAGCAGTAAAAATAGGCCGATAAAGATATGGATGGCAATGGTAGCCACCGTTGCCACAATGTCTTGATATGTTTTTCCATGTCTGGGTTGCATCGACTGCGGTCACTGCTCGGCTGCGGATGCTTCCGGAGGTGCTGTAGATAGACCGACCCGGACCGCTCCCGTGTTGCGCAGAGCGCTCATGCCCTTGATGACCTGATCGTATTGGACTTCCCGATCAGCGCGTACCAGAACGGGTGGCTGGGGTTTTTGCGTCATCAGATTCATGGCTTCTTGATGTCGCGGTTCTAGGGTATCGCAATTCACTGTTTGCGCTTTCTCCGCGCCAATTCCCAGATAGCAGGCGCCGTCTTTCTGAATCGATAACACCAGTACCTCGGACGCTTTCTCGTGGTCGTTCAACGATTCCGCTGGAGCTTTGGGCAAATCCACTTCCACCCCCTGATTGAGTAATGGTGCGGTGACCATAAAGATCACCAGTAACACCAGCATCACGTCAATATATGGGACGATGTTGATTTCCGCTTTTAGGCGGCTATGTGAACTGCGTCGTGCCATGAACCGTTATCCTTGGGTGGCCGCCGAGGAACGGGCAGCAGCATCGGCGTGGCTCTTGCGCAGGTGGTAGGACTGCCGCTGGAGGATGTTAGAAAATTCCTCCATGAAGGTCTCATAGCGATTGGCCAGCCGATCCACTTCATGCGCGTATCGGTTGTAAAAAATGACTGCGGGAATAGCTGCGAATAGGCCCATTGCGGTCGCGACCAGTGCCTCGGCAATTCCTGGCGCTACCTGTGCCAGCGTGGCCTGTTGTACCAGTCCCAGCGCTCGGAATGCATTCATGATGCCCCAGACCGTGCCGAACAGTCCGATATACGGGCTGGTCGAGCCTGTTGTTGCTAGCAGCGATAAATAGACTTCCAGATCGTCCAGCTCGCGCGAACCGGCAGCCCGCATCGCGCGTTGCGCACCGCTAACCACCGATTCCGGGTCCACCGTCGGTTGAGAGCGCAGACGCAGAAATTCCTGAAAGCCCGCCAGAAAAATGGCTTCCATTCCCCAGACGGCTTCTTTC
This sequence comes from Phycisphaerales bacterium, assembly GCA_014879435.1. Classification (GTDB taxonomy): domain Bacteria; phylum Pseudomonadota; class Gammaproteobacteria; order Competibacterales; family Competibacteraceae; genus Competibacter. The sequence goes on along the minus strand of JACSSB010000254.1, from coordinate 4,885 downwards.
TGGCGGTTGATGCGTGCATACAGCGAGGCTAGGTCGATTCCCGACCAGAAATCATCTTCGAACTGCTCCGCCGCCCGTCGCGCCGAAGCCAGTACCATGCCCTTTTTGACGATTACCCACCACGAACTCAGTGAAATCAGTGCCAGAAACAGCATGATCAGTTGTACGATCAGGCTGGCATTGGCAATCAGATTCCAAAATGACAAATCATGAGTCACCTACAATCTCCCTCATCAACTGTCGAGGCAGCCGGCGGGTCCGGAAGTGCTCGGCATCGATACACGCCACCTTTACCCGCGCGCTACATAACACCTCACTGGAACCCGCCCGGCGGATGTCCTGCGCAAAAGTGAGACTAGCACCACCTGCTTCCGCGATTTGGCTGACGACCTCCAGCAAATCATTGAAGCGTGCCGGTCGGTGATAGTCCACGCGCAGCGTCCGCACTGCGAACAACAGTCGTTGCTCGCGCAGCAGCGCGTCCTGTTCAAAACCACGAGCGCGCAACCATTCGGTGCGGGCGCGCTCCATAAATTTTAGATAGTTGGCGTAGTACACTACACCGCCACTATCAGTATCCTCATAGTAAATCCGTACCGGCCAGACAAACATTTTCCGCTTCCACTACAATCCGTTTTGCCGATTCAACTTACAGTGCCATTCCGATCAGAGCGGCACAATTTCGTGGAGATCACTTGTAATGCGCAAGCTCATTGTACCGGTCCTTCTGATGGCTGCTCTGTCTGTTTTCGCGGCGACTCCATTGACTTTCGAAGAAGCCGATACCGATGGTGACGGGCTGGTCAGCGCCGATGAGGCCGCCAGTATCGAAGGTTTGGACTTCGATACTGCTGACGCCGATGCCGATGGCACCCTCAGCGTGGAAGAATACGACATCGCTGTGGAAAACCTGCCATCGACCACCGAATCCAACGCCCCGACAGAGATGGTGGAGGAGGAAATTACGATACCTGATACCTCTTCGGAACCCCCCATGCCACCGGCTACATCCGCTGCACCCGCTACATCTGCCACACCCGCTACACCCGCCACACCCGCCACACCCGCTACACCCGCTACACCTGCCACACCCGCTACACCGGCCAAACCCTAATTGGCTACGGCGCGGAGCTGAGTAGATCGCCGCTCCCTACTGGGCCGGAGTGCAAACCAAAATGGCGGTAAGCATGCGCGGTTGCCAGCCGACCGCGCGGTGTACGCATCAAGAATCCCTGCTGGATCAGAAAGGGTTCCAAGACGTCCTCGATGGTGCCGCGTTCTTCGCCCAGTGCTGCTGCCAGCGTATCCAGCCCTACCGGTCCTCCGCCAAATTTATCGATCATCAACCACAGTAGCCGCCGATCCAGTTCGTCGAAGCCGTGTTCATCCACCTTCAGCAGGTCGAGAGCTTGCCGCGCCACTTCGACGGTAATCCGTCCATCCGCTTTCACCTGCGCGAAATCACGTACCCGTCGCAATAACCGATTAGCGATGCGCGGTGTGCCGCGTGAGCGTCGGCCGATTTCCATCGCGCCTTCGGGATAATCGGTCTCGATTCCGAGGATGCGCGCCGAGCGCGCCACGATTTCAGTCAGTTCCTCCGGCGTGTAAAACTCAAGCCGATGAACGATCCCGAAGCGATCCCGCAGTGGTGAGGTCAGTAAGCCAGCGCGCGTGGTGGCGCCGACCAAGGTAAACGGCGGTAGATCCAATTTAATCGAACGCGCCGCTGGTCCCTCGCCGATCATGATATCGATCTGATAGTCCTCCATCGCTGGATACAGCACTTCCTCCACCACTGGACTGAGGCGATGGATCTCGTCGATAAACAGCACATCGCGGGGTTCCAGGTTGGTCAGTAAGGCGGCCAGATCGCCCGGTCGCTCCAGCACTGGCCCCGAAGTCTGGCGTAGATCGACACCCATTTCGACAGCGACGATCTGCGCCAACGTAGTCTTACCCAGACCGGGCGGACCGAATAAAAGCACATGATCCAGCGCTTCGGCGCGCGCGCGGGCGGCCTGAATGAAAATCTCCAACTGCTCGCGCATGGCCTGCTGACCAATGTATTCATTTAATTGTCGTGGGCGAACAGCACGATCCTGAATGGCATCGTCGCCACGAGAAGCTGGAGAAATCAAACGGTCGGAAGGATTCATGGGCGGTGCGGTCGCTGCGGTGGCGGAGTCGGTGCGATCCGAGAGTTTAAGCGCAAACGCGAACCGGCACCGCTACTGATTTTTCTAACGCGGACGAGTGTATCAGCGATGCACGCTGGATTGTAGAGCTAATCGAATGATCGCCTCGCTGGCGAGACCTTCGGTATTGAGACTCTGCACCATGCGCGAAGCTTCGGGCAATTTGTAGCCCAGCGCCACCAGCGCGCTGATGGCGTCATCCCGTGGCGTGGCGGTGGTCGTCGTAGACAGATCGCCAGGCAAGGTGATCGTTGCTGGAAGTGAGTCCAGCCCACCGATGCGGTCGCGCATTTCAATGATGAGGCGCTCGGCAGTTTTCTTGCCGACTCCGGGCAGTCGCACCAGTGCAGTGGTATCGCCTTCGCGCACGCAGCGGCTGAATACATCCACGCTCATACCGGACAGAATCAGCAGTGCGAGGCGCGGGCCCACGCCGCTGACCCGGATCAGGTTACGGAATAAGCCGCGCTCGGCGGTGTTGGCGAAGCCATACAGGGTATGAGCGTCTTCGCGTACCGCCAGATGGGTGTAGAGCACGACTTCGGCCCCCAATTCCGGCAGGCTCTGGAAGGTGTTCAGCGAGGCTTCCAGTTCGTAACCAACGCCATGCGCATCGATCATCAGATACGGCGGCTGCTTCCAGGCCAGTAATCCCCGCAGGCGACCGATCATCGCCGTCTCCCAGCCAACAGAGCGGCGGGTCCAAGTCGGTGTAGGGTCTGTCGGGTATGGCCGTGACAGAGTGCCACCGCCAGCGCGTCGGCGGCATCGGCAGAGGGTGGTTCGGATAGGCTAAGCAACAGGCTCACCATCCTTTGTACCTGGGTCTTGTCGGCTGCGCCGGTGCCCGCCACGGCTTGTTTGATGGCACGCGGTGCGTATTCGCTCAGCGGCAATCCAGTCAGCACCACGGCGCACAACGCCGCACCCCGAGCCTGCCCCAGCTTGAGTGCCGAATCGGGATTACGGTGCATGAAGACTTGCTCGATAGCGACTTCCGTTGGCTTCCAGGACTGAATGACGGCGGTGAGTTCTTCGAAAATGGTTTTCAGCCGTTCCGGTAGCGGCCGGTTGCTGGCCGTCTGGATACAGCCACTGGCGACATGGCGGCTCCGTGATCCGTCCATGTCGACAATACCGTAACCGGTGATTCGTGAACCCGGATCGATGCCCATCAGCCGGATCGTCGTCACGCTCAAAGCTTCGCCAGGACGTCGTCGGGAATATCGGCGTTGGAGTAGACGTTCTGGGTATCGTCCAGATCTTCCAGCATTTCCAGCAGCTTGACCATCTTCTGCGCATCCTCAAAGCCGAGGGTGGTGTTGACGCTGGCGCGGAAGGTGACCTCAGCCGATTCCGGTTCCAGGCCAGCGGCGATCATGGCCTGCTTGATCTCTTGAAAGGTGGCTGGGTTGACGAGCACCTCTACGGAGCCGTCCTCATCGCTGAGCACATCATCGGCACCGGCTTCGATGGCGACCTCCATCAGGCGATCTTCATCGCTGTTCGCCGGATAGCTCAGCACGCCTTGTTCGGTGAACTGAAAGGCTACCGAGCCACTGGTGCCGAGATTGCCACCGCATTTGCTGAAGGCATGACGCACTTCCGCCACTGTGCGGTTGCGGTTATCGGTCAGCGTATCCACGATCACCGCCACGCCACCGGGTCCGTAGCCTTCGTAGCGAATTTCTTCGTACACCACCCCTTCCAATTCGCCAGAACCCCGCTTGATAGCCCGTTCGATGGTGTCCTTGGGCATGTTGGCGGCCAGCGCCTTGTCGACTGCCAGTCGCAATCGTGGATTGGTATTCAGATCACCGCCGCCCATGCGGGCTGCTACGGTGGTTTCGCGGATCAGCCGGGTGAATAACTTGCCGCGTTTGGCATCCTGGGCGTTTTTCCGGTGCTGGATATTGGCCCACTTGCTATGTCCCGCCATGTAAAGCCTCTTGCGTTAATAGAGCTGTCAATGCTTGAAAAATCATCTTGAGTTTACCATTCCGTCCTCAGATCGCGCAGAGTGAGGATGGCGAAACCGGCCGGTGGCAAAGAAAGTACAGGCTTGGGTAATCGTTGTAGGGTCCACCAGCATCTGCATATGAGACACCGGCAGGCAGATGTGATCACTCATCCCAAGTAGCTGAGTCTCGACCACCGCGATCAAGCCGTCAGCCGGTGCGGGCATGCCAGGGAGCAAGAGGCCAAAGCCGACATTCAAGGTTCCGGCAACCGAGCCCAGTTGATGGGACGCAACCCAAGGTGGTGCATCGCCCATCAGCCCGCCTTCCAAGCCCCGACCGACGAATAATCCCAGCCCGCTGTCGTGCATGACACGTGCAGCGTAGCTGCCCTGATGTGGGGTACCTAACGTCACAATGCGGCCCGGTCGCTGTTGGGGATAGCGATGAAAGAGATAGCGCACGACCAGGCCGCCCATGCTGTGGGCCAGGAAGTGCACAGTGGATGTCGTCAGCGGCTCCAGTAGAGCCTGCAGTTCCTCGGCATTTTCCGCTGGCGAATGCGTCATGCTCGGGTAGGAATAGTTCAGCGTGCGGTAACCCGCTTCTTCCAGCCAGTATTCAAGCAACTTCATCCACAGGCCATGCACGTACAAGCCGTGTACCAGCACCACCGTTTCCCGCTGAGTCCCCATGATCATCCTCCCCTGCCGCATTGTTTTTAGTTGG
>JACSSB010000306.1 GCA_014879435.1 Phycisphaerales bacterium | reverse complement strand
GCTCCTTGCCTAGCGCCCCTACAACGGCAATGCTATAGTTTTCTCCCCAAAATTTTGGTTCAAGAATCATTGATGACCCGCAAACTGTACATTAAGACCCACGGCTGCCAGATGAACGAGTACGACTCCGCCCGGATGGCGGATGGTCTACACGCGGCTTGTGGTCTGGAGCGCACCGACGATCCTACCCAGGCAGATGTCTTGTTGCTCAATACCTGCTCCATCCGCGAAAAAGCCCAGGAAAAGGTATTCTCGCAACTGGGCCAGTGGAAAGCCCTGAAAGCACACCGACCTGGCGTAATCATCGGCGTTGGGGGCTGCGTGGCCAGCCAGGAAGGTGAAATGCTGCGCCAACGGGCGCCACATGTGGATCTGGTCTTCGGTCCGCAAACCCTGCACCGCCTGCCGGAAATGCTGCGTTCAGTGTGGACCGATCAGCAACCCGTGGTCGATATCTCTTTCCCAGAAATCGAAAAATTCGACCGGCTGCCAGAACCACGCGCCGAAGGGCCGACCGCCTTCGTCTCGATCATGGAAGGCTGCAGTAAGTACTGCACCTTCTGCGTCGTCCCTTACACCCGTGGCGAAGAAGTCAGCCGTTCGTTCGAAACCGTGCTGGCTGAAGTTGAAACGCTGGCCAGACAAGGCGTGCGTGAGATCACTTTGCTCGGCCAGAATGTCAACGCCTATCGTGGACCGCTCGGCGACGACGAAACCGCCGATCTGGCCTTGCTGATCGAGCACGTCGCTGCTATCGATGGCATCGATCGCATTCGCTACACCACCTCGCATCCGGTGGAGTTTTCCGACCGACTGATTGCGGTCTACGCCCGCGTGCCACAACTGGTCAGCCATCTGCACTTGCCGGTGCAAAGCGGCTCAGACCGTATCCTCAGCCTGATGAAACGTGGTCACACCGTACTGGAATACAAGGCCAAGATTCGCAAGCTGCGCGCCGTGCGTCCAGAAATCAGCCTGTCCTCGGATTTCATCGTCGGTTTCCCTGGTGAAACCGAACGGGATTTTGAAGACACTATGAAGTTAATCGATGAAATCGGCTTCGACCATAGCTTCAGTTTCATCTACAGTCCACGACCCGGTACACCTGCCGCTAACTTGCCCGACCCCACATCGCTGGCGGTCAAGAAAGAACGCTTGGCCCACTTGCAGGCGCGTATCGAAGACGGTGCGCAGGCCATCAGCCGCAAAATGATCGGTACCACCCAGCGACTTTTGATCGACAGACCCTCGCGCAAGGACGATCGCCAATTGTCTGGCCGCACCGAAAATAACCGCGTAGTCAATTTCGATGGTCCTACCGAATTGATCGGCCATTTCGCTGAAGTTGTCATCACCGAAGCCTTACCCAATTCTCTACGTGGCCGATTGCTGATTGATCCCACATCATCGGCGCTGGCCTCTCGATTCGCTGGCCAGCGGATCTACAACTCACCTGTCCTCTCACCTTGAACGCAAACGCTTCTCGCCCGTTTCAAGATCTTTTGCTAGAGCCAGCCGATAACGCGCGACTGGCTAATCTATGCGGCCACCTAGACGAGCATCTACGCCAGATCGAACGCCGACTGGGAGTGGAAATCAACAATCGTGGCCACCAATTTCGCGTGGTCGGCGATCCAGCAATGACCGCAATTGCGGTAGCGGTGCTGGAAGCGCTGTATCGCAGCACCCGCGATGAAGCCCTCACCCCAGCCTCGGTGCATCTTACGCTGGGAGAAGCCGGTGCCGACGCTCTGGTCAAGGATTTGGAACCGGACATCGATGAGGTGCTGATCCGCACCCGGCGCGGCCTGATTCGTGGCCGTGGCCCCAATCAGCAGCGCTATCTGTGGAACATCAAACACCACGACCTGAATTTCGGAGTGGGTCCGGCGGGTACTGGCAAAACCTATCTAGCGGTCGCTTGCGCCGTGGACGCACTGGAATCCAGCACGGTCCGCCGCCTGGTTCTGGTGCGACCGGCGGTGGAAGCCGGTGAGCGACTGGGTTTCTTACCCGGCGACATGGCGCAGAAAATTGATCCCTACTTGCGACCGCTCTACGATGCCCTCTACGAAATGCTGGGCTTTGAGCAAGTCGCCAAACTGATCGAACGTGGCATCATCGAAGTCGCCCCACTGGCCTTCATGCGCGGCAGAAGCCTGAATGACTCCTTCATCATCCTTGACGAAGCGCAGAACACCACCGTCGAGCAAATGAAAATGTTTCTGACTCGAATCGGCTTCGGTTCCACGGCCATCGTCACCGGTGATGTCACTCAGGTCGATCTGCCACGCAATACCGAATCCGGCCTGCGACAGGTTTTGCAGGTACTAAAAGATGTCGAAGGCATCAGCATCACCTTCTTCAATACCCGCGACGTGGTACGACATCCGCTGGTACAGCGAATCGTTGGCGCTTATGCTCGCTATGAACAGGACAACCCTTGATGACGCTGGAACTGGACTTACAAATTGCTCTGGATATGCCGGGATTGCCGACCGAAACCGACTTCCAGCGCTGGGCGGAAGCGGCACTGGACGGCACCGGATTCCAAGGAGACGCTGAGTTGACGATCCGCGTGGTCAACGAAGTGGAAAGCACTGCCCTGAACGAAACGTACCGCCACAAGCAGGGACCGACCAACGTACTGTCCTTCCCGTTCGAAGCACCGCCCGGAGTCGAAAGCGCCCTACTGGGCGATATCGTCATCTGTGCCCCTGTCGTGCTGCGCGAGGCGTTCAGCCAAGAAAAACCCGTCGAGGCGCACTGGGCGCATTTGGTCGCCCATGGTGTTTTGCATCTGCTGGGCTATGATCATCAACATGAGCCACACGCCGAAGCCATGGAAGCCTTGGAAATTCGTATCCTGGCGGGTCTCGGCTATCCCGACCCCTATGGAGACCCATAAGACCGATCATGAACGACGAGCGATCCGAATCAAGCCATAAATCCTGGCTGGAACGTTTAGGCTCCGCCCTGATGGGCGAACCCAAGGACCGGGATGAACTGATGGAATTATTACGCGACGCCCAGCAACGGGAACTGCTGGACGCCGATTCCTTCAAGATGATGGAAGGCGTCATGAAGGTGTCGGAAACCCAGGTGCGCGATGTGATGATTCCCCGCGCACAGATGGTGATCCTTGAAAGCGATTGGAGCTTGGAGCGTCTGATCGCTGAAATCGTCGAATCCGGCCATTCCCGCCTGCCGGTCATCGACCAGAGCAAAGATAATGTCATTGGTATTCTGATCGCCAAGGACTTATTGAGCCACGCCTTTGACCCTCACGAAACCTTCGATCTGAACGCCCTGTTGCGTCCAGCCAAGTTCATTCCCGAAAGTAAACGCCTCAATATCCTACTCAAGGAATTCCGCAGCAATCGCCTGCACATCGCTATCGTGGTGGACGAGTACGGCGGCGTGGCTGGATTGATCACTATCGAGGATGTACTGGAGGAGATCGTTGGTGAAATCGATGACGAACACGATACCGACGATACCGGCGCCTTCATCCGTCCTCAGGGCGGCACCTTCATCATCAAAGCATTGACCCCGGTCGAGGATTTCAACGAATACTTCAAGGCCAACCTCAGCGATGAGCGGGCCGATACCGTCGGCGGATTGGTGATGATGGAGTTGGGGCGGCTACCTAAGGGCGGCGAGACCGTCGATCTGGATCGGTTCCATTTTCGGGTGCTGCGCGCCGACAACCGGCGGATTCATCTACTAGAAATGACCCCACACGATGAGCAGGAAACCGTATCGCCTACCACCGAGGAGGTCTGACTCCGGTATCACTTCAATCTTTTCCCTAGCCGAAAAGGTTTTCCTTACCGGAGTACTCGCACCCGCTGCGGCTATATTTTCGTCTCCTGATAAGCCGCCCCACCTACCCCGTTCACGATCACCATGCCCGATCTCTCGCAGCGCCGCTTCCGTATCGTCGATTTATCGGTCTTCATCGCCGGGGCGCTGCTGCCGCTCGCTTTCGCGCCGTTTGGAATCTGGCCGTTGGCTATGCTGCTACCCATCGTCCTGCTGTGGAGCTGGGACGATGCCTCGCCATGGTGTGCGGCGCGGCATGGTGGACTGTTCGGACTGGGCGCATTCGGCTTTGGTATTTACTGGATCTTCATCAGCCTGCACGATTACGGCAATGCGCCAGCGGCATTTGCCGCACTCGCCACTTTCTTGGTGGTGGCGGTCATGGCGCTCTATCCCGCCGTTCTAGGCTATGCGATCAGCCGCTGGGGACCGTCGCCAGGGCCAATCCGATGGTTGTTGATCTTCCCAGCGCTCTGGACACTGCTGGACTGGGTCAGAAGCTGGTTACTCACCGGTTTTCCCTGGCTGGCAATCGGTTACAGCCAAACCGACTCAGCACTAGCTAATCTGGCGCCCTATCTCGGTGTATTCGGCGTAGGTTGGGCGGTACTTCTCAGCGTGGGCCTGTTACGCACGATGTGGGCGAGTGATCGCAGGTCCACACGCGGACTCTGGCTGGGTATTCTGGCGGCTTTGTGGCTCACTTCCTGGAGTTTGGGCCGCATGGATTGGGTGGAGTCGGCAGGAACACCGCTGCGTATTGCTCTAGTACAAGGCAACATCCTGCAGGATCAGAAGTGGCAATCCTCCATTTTGGAGGAAACCCTACGGCGCTACGTCCAACTCAGCCGGGCCGAATATGGCCGCACGGATGTCATCGTCTGGCCAGAGACTGCCATTCCAATTTTTCAAGAAGAGGCGACTACCTTTCTGAGCCTGCTGGCCGAAGACGCGCAACAGGCCAAAATCGATTATGTCATCGGCATCCCAAGCGGTTCCAGAGAAGCCCAGATTTTCCACAACAGTATGCTCATTATCGGCCGCTCACCCGGTACCTACCACAAGCGCCGACTCTTACCGTTTGGCGAATATCTGCCCCTGCGCACGTTTCTCCTATTCTTCCGGGACTGGGTGGATATTCCGATGGCCGATTTCACCCCTGGCGAACGCGACCAACCGTTACCACAGGTTGGTGGGCAACCAGTTGGAGTTTCGATCTGCTTTGAAGCGGCATTCGGTAGCGAGATCCGTCTGGCGCTCCCAGAGGCCACCTGGCTGATCAACGTCAGCAATGACGCTTGGTTCAAAGATTCCATCGCCCCGCACCAGCACCTGCAGATCGTGCGGATGCGCGCCATGGAAATGGCTCGATATCTGGCCCGCGCCACCAATACTGGTATCTCTGCTGTGCTGGACGAGCGTGGCCGGATACTGAGTCGAGGCAATCAGTTCCAGGCCGAAGTCATTTCCGGCAAGGTGCAACCGTTGCGCGGACTGACCCCTTATGGGCGTTTTGGGGATTTACCCGTAGTACTTTTACTCATGGGTTTGCTGGGACTGGGGTTTTTATTGGATAGGCACGGCAAAATCAGCCCATGATCAAACCGTGTGAACCGCGCCTCTCTCCCTGGCGTGCCTGGATCGCTAACGCTAAAAAGATCGGCAGGCCCCTAGCATTGCCACTACGGAAACCAAAATATTGGTGGGGAGCAAACACCCTCTTACTCGGCGCGCTTCTACTGCTGGATTCGTGCGCAACCGCACCCCCTCGCAACCCCGATGATGCCTGTGCCATCTTCGAACAATACGGTGACTGGTTCACCGATGCCAATGCTGCAAGTCAGCGCTGGGGCGTGCCGCTACCGGTGCTGCTGGCCATCATCTACCATGAATCCGCCTTCCAGGCCGATGCGCAACCGCCCCGAACCTGGTATCTCGGTTTCATTCCTGGACCCCGGCCTTCTTCCGCCTATGGCTACAGCCAAGCGCTGGATAAAACCTGGGAACACTATATCGCCGCTACCGGTAGACGTGATGCCGACCGCGATGAATTCGCCGACGCTGTGGATTTTGTGGGTTGGTATGTCAGTGAAACCGCACGCATCAACGGTATTGCCAAAAACGATGCCTATAATCAGTATCTCGCCTATCACGAAGGTCAGGGCGGTTTTGCCAAGCGCACGTATCAGAATAAGCCGTGGTTAATGAAACGGGCTCGCCAAGTCAGTCAGCGCGCCCATCGCTACCACACCCAATTAGCGCGTTGTAAGCCACGTTCAAAAAGATGGAATTCAATCTAAGCACTACAAATCGGCATATTGCTGGTAACAGCCATAAAAAAACCGCCAGCAGATCCGGCTGGCGGTTAAAGTACAGGATATTGAGCTTAAAACACGCTTCGCTGTAGAAACCAGCTTAAGCAGCCATTAGTTAAAATCAATTGAGCAAAACGGTAAATCGGGACGATTGACAGATCCATCATGGTTTATACTTAAATCCT
>JACSSB010000353.1 GCA_014879435.1 Phycisphaerales bacterium | reverse complement strand
GAGGCGGGCATGGGTGCGCTCCTGGTGCGGGTTGTTTGGGATAGGGTACAGTGTGAAAGGGATGATGGTCAACGTCCGCTGACATCCAGACTGCGCCATCCAACTACTGACAGAAATCGGCAGCAACTACATTCGTCCGTCTCGTCATGAAGCGCGTGGGTGACTGGGCCGCTACCCTTCCTTTCGGTACGGAACACCTAGAGATGCTGGAACATTGAACGACCGTCGAGCGACGGTCAGCACGATGGTCAGGATGTACGGCATGGCAATGAACAACTCGTTTGGAAACAGACTCGCACCACTCGACTGCATGAAGATGGCAACCGCTTCGGCCAGGCCGAAAACCAGCGTGCCAGCCAGCACGCCCAACGGTTTCCAGTTGCCCAAAAAGCAGATTGCAAAAGCAATCCAGCCGCGACCGCCGATGATCGTGGTGGTGAACATCCCGAGGTAGCCGATAGAGTAGAAAGCGCCGCCAATGCCACACATGACCCCAGCAAAGAGAATCGTCATGAAACGGACTCGGTCGACTCTGACGCCCGCAACATCGCCAGCTTCGGGGTTCTCTCCGATAGAACGGATCGATAGGCCAAGGGATGTTTTGAAGAGCACGAAGTTGGCAATGGGCACCAACGCAAAGAGCAGGTAAGTCAAGATGTTCTGATTGAACAGGATCGGGCCGATCACTGGTATTTCGGACAAGAGCGGGATCGGAATCGGCTGCAGTGGCTGCACGATAAGCGGCGTCACGGGCACTCCGAAAATAACTCGCTGGAAGAACGAACAAACGCCGAGCGCCAGAATGTTGATGGCCGTGCCGGTGACAATTTGATGCTGTTTGAGATAGACGCAAATCCACCCGTACAGCGCAGCAGTCAGCAAGCCTACGACCATTGCAGCGAGCAAACCTAATGCGAGGTTGCCATTGGTTTGGTATGCCACCACAAAACCAGCCCAGGCGCCCATCAAAAAGATGCCCTCAATTGCCGTATTCATTACGCCGCTGCGTTCGGCGTAGACCTCCGAAAGGGAGCCGTACAGCAGGGGCGTGCCCATCGTGATGGTTCTGGTCAGCAAATCAATCATGCGCTCACCGCCTTCTTCAACTTAGCTTTCTCACGGCGTTCCTCCATCTTTTCGCGCACAAAATAGGCGAGGATGACGAACACCATGACCGAGCCAAGCATCAACTCGGTGATGCTAGAAGGAATACCCGAAAGCTGTCCCATGATCGTGCCGCCGACTTTGAGGGCGCCGAACAGAATCGAGGCAAAGATGATCCCGATTGGGTTGCCATTCGCCAAGATGGCGATGCCGATGCCGGCAGCGCCGACATCCGGGTTGAAGCCCTGCACCAACATGTGCTGTACACCGTTGACCTCGGCAAAACCGCCGAAAGCGGCCAGTGCGCCGCTGACGAAGAATGCCACGATGTAGAGCGTTTTATAGTTGATGCCTGCCATCGCAGCGGCATCCTTGCCCTGACCCACGGCGCGAATGCGGAAACCGAGCGGCGTCTTATACAAGAGAAGCCAGATGCCAATACAGGTGAGTACAGCAAGGACAAACCCGGTGTGCAGCCGCGTGCCCGGAATAATAGTTTGCAACCACACGGCGGTGTCAAGTGGATCGGTTTGAGGGTACTCGCCCTTGGTCTCCATGAGGAAAGTGCGGAGCAGGTAGTTCATCAGCGCGAGGGCGACATAGGTGGACATCATGCTGACCAGGAATTCATTGGCATTAAACTTCGCTTTCAACCAGCCAATCATCCCGCCCCAAAGCCCGCCGAGCAGGATGGTCAGCACTCCGGTAAGGACCAGCGTCAGCGCTCCCGGTAGCTTGTCCTGCAGGAATAGTGAACATCCAACTGCCGTGATCGCCCCGATGTAAAACTGGCCTTGCGCCCCGATATTGAACAGATTGGCTTGGAACGTAAAGGCAAACGCCAACGCGGTGAACATCAGCGGCGTGGCTTTTACGAAGATATCGGCAAAGGTATAGCTATCCCGGAAGAGTGAACCAAAGAGCGTTCCCATCGCCGTCAAGGGATTCTCGCCGAGGAAGAGCAGCAGCAGTCCGCTAACCGTCAAACCCGCCAGAACAGCCAGAATGTTCGTGACCAGAAGGTCCCTGAGTTTGCTGTCCGTAGGCCTTACCGCCTTTCCGTGGTATATCCGGCCATCAACAGCCCGATCTGCTGGGTGTCAAGGTCGTGATTTCTGAAAATGCCTAGAATTTCACCGCGATAGATGACAGCAATCCGGTCAGACAAGCTGAAGATTTCCGACAGTTCTGTGGAAACCAGGACAATTGCCTTCCCCTTCGTTTTCTCAGCAAGGATTGTCCGATGGATATGCTCGATGGCGCCGAGATCCAATCCTCGGGTTGGCTGGTCAAAAATGATTACTGCGCTGCCCAGGTCGACTTCACGCGCCAGAATGACTTTTTGCTGGTTGCCACCAGAGAGGCTTTGGGCGACAGCGTCTGGCCCGGTTGCTTTCACATCATAGGCAAGGATCTTTTCCGCAGTGTAGGCGTCAAGCCTGCGCCTATCGATTAGGCCATGCTTGACCCAGATCCTCCCAAAACTTGACCGGAGAAACATGTTCTCGGTCAACTTCATTGGCATAATCAGCCCGTAACGATGGCGGTCCGCAGGCACATAGGCGATTCCCATTTCGATCCGCTTACGCACGTTTCTCGCTGTAATGTCTGTGCCGTTCAGGAGGATCGCCCCCTGTGTCAAGCTGCGATAGCCGCTGATCGCATCGCAAAGTTCGCTTTGTCCATTGCCGCTAACACCGGCAATGCCGAGGATTTCCCCCTTATGCACCTGAAAGCTGATATTTTTGATACGGAAGATCTTCTCTCTGGGATCGCGGATGCTGACATTCCGAAGTTCCAGGCCGATCGGTTGGCTGTCAAAAACTGCATCTTCGACATAGGTGCGGTCATGGATTTCTCTGCCGACCATGAGCTTCGATAATTCGATCTCATTGGTCTCATCTTTGCGCAGGTCACCGACAACTTTGCCGTTGCGCATGACGACAATTCGATCTGCGACTTCCATCACTTCACGGAGTTTGTGCGTGATAAAGACCACCGTTTTGCCTGCGCGCGTGGTCTGCTGAACAAAGTTCATCAGGACATCGGATTCTTGTGGTGTCAGCACGGCGGTTGGTTCGTCCATGATCAACAACTGGGCGTTCTGATAGAGCGCCTTCAGTATCTCGACTTTTTGCTGTACGCCGACGGGCAGATCACCGATGACCGCTGTGGGATCGATGTCAAATCCGTATCTAGCGGCCAGATCGGCGACGATTTTGTCATACTGCTTGATGTCATATTTGCCTTGCACAAGGCCGAGGATGATGTTTTCCGTCACCGTATGCGCCTGAACCAGCGCAAAATGTTGCTGGATCATGGCGATGCCCAGTTTCATGGCGTCTTTAGGTGAATTGATGACCTGTTCCGCGCCGTCGACTAGAATCTGGCCTTCCTCCGCCCGATAGAGGCCATAGAGCACCTTCATGATCGTGCTCTTCCCCGCGCCGTTTTCGCCCAGTAGCGCCAGGACCTCCCCTTTGCGGATCTGCATGGAGACGTCTTGGTTCGCAATGACCTTGGCGAAGTACTTGCTGATGTTCCTTAATTCGACAAACGGTGCTGCAGACAAAGCGCCAAACCCTTCCTCACTGACAGTCTGTGAAAAAAAAGAACCTTTTCAGTCAAGCGCTGAAAAGGTTCTTTTCAATTTGCCTGGATTATGGCTGCTTGAACATTGCTGCAAAGTCGATTTCGCCGTTGGCTGCTTTTTCCATGCCGGCTGCGACTTTCGCCTGAATCTCGTCGCTGATCTGGTCGGTGTAGACAGGATTGAAGATGCCCTCGGCAATACCCGCCTGGTGCACTGTGTTGCCTGCCAGTTCACCCTTGATGAACTTGTCGATAGTCCAGGTATAGAATTTCTCAAAGTCAAAGGCGACGGAAGCAACAACCGTACCGGGGGCAACGGAGTTCTGGTCCCCAGAGAAGCCGATAAACGTCGCTCCCTTTTCTTTGGCCGCCTGAATGGAACCCAGCCCGACCTGGTTGGCATAGACAAACAGGGTGTCGGCGCCGTTGTCAATCATGGTTTCGGCCATCTGCTTGCCGAGTGCAACGTCATCCCAACTGTTGGCGTAGGCGCGGGTGGCTTTGGCGTCAGCCAAACCTCTTTCCTGGGCAATGGCCACTGCCGTCGCCTCGTACACATCGAGCAATTTCTCCATGGCATCGTTCGGGAAGCCACCGATGGTTGCAAACTGGCCGTTTGGTGACACCTCACCGGCGATCATGGCCGCAATGTAGCTGGCTTCATACTCTTTCGGGAAGATCGGCGCAACGTTTTCGCCGTTGCTGATCATCCCATTCACCACCGTGAATTTGGTGTTGGGGTAGCTGGCTGCAACTTTGTTGGCAGCTTCGTCAAATTGCGTGCCAGCCGCCATGATGAGATCGTAGCCGCGTTCGGCATAGTTGCGGAATGTTGATTCAAAGTCGGCCGCCTGGACGTTCTCAATATATTCTATCTTGGTGCCCAGGGTGTCATTGGCCTTTACTAGCCCCGCATAGTTGGTGGCGTTCCAGCTCTGATCATTGATTGGGCCAGGAAGCAGCAAAACGATTTTGTAATCGCCTGCCCCCTTTTCCGTGGTGGCTGCTGGCGTCGGGACGCATGCAGTAGCGGCGAAGAGTACAACAAGGACCACGAACAACGACAGCAAGTTACGTGTAGTCTTGTGTTTCATGCGCGTATCTCCTTCTGCTTTTGCTTGTGTGATAGAGATGAAGACTGCTTGCAAACAAAAGTATAAGGGCGCTGATCGAGAAAGTCAATAAACCTGGGAGGACAGCCTAGGGCGTTGTCAAGTTGTGATTGCCCCCATTAGGCGCAACGGGATTTGCAGCGAGCGTTGACAATGGCGAAAGCCATTGGCCAAAGTGGTTTAACCTTCGACTCGCAGCAAGGACGCAACGGCATTGCGAAGGGCAGCAAGTGCTGGAGGTGCGTTGCCAGAGCGAACCTGGCAACGGTCTTCGCCAAAACTGACGTGGTGCTGTGTTCGATGGAGATGCAGGTGCGCCGCACGACCTGTGCGACATCGGCGAAGGGGAGATAGTGATTGAGTGCCGTGGTACTTTCTTGCGCAACTATCCCATCGCTGCAACTTGAAAACGCCCTAACCTTCTGAACCACGCGAACCCCACAACCCGCAGGCGTGGTATACTATGCCCATGCCAACCATTCACCCCAGGCGACGCACAGATCCGTCGATCTACCGCCACTGGCTGGAACAGCCGGTGCTGGTCTTCACCTTTGCCATCCTGATCAGCGTGCCCCTCATGCTGGGCGGGCTGAACGAGGCCCTGGGCGCGTTGGGCGCCGTGTCCGACTCGCAAGAGCGCACCGTGCTGGCCTTCATCCTGGCGGGGCTGTTTGCCCTGTTCGTCCTGCTCGGTGTCACCGGCGTCATCTTCATGACGCTGTGGTCGGCGCGGCGGCGGCTGAACCAACTGCGCCGCGGCTCGGTGCGCATCGGCCCCGAGCAGTTTCCGGCCATCTACGAGCAGGCGCAGGCGGCCAAGACCGCGCTGGGCGTGACCACGCCTGTCCACGTCTATCTCGTCAAGGGACAGTGGCTGCCCCGCGTCATCGCGCCGATCTCCGTACTCGGCGTCACCAAGCCTTATGCCATCGTGCTCGACGTTTCGGTAATGGAAGAAATGGCGCTGGACGAGCTGCGTTTCCTGCTGGGGGTCGAGTACGGCCATGTCAGGCTCGGCCACGTGCACATCCTGACGATGATCGACGCGGTGAGCGGCAGCCTGGGGCGCATCCCTTTCGTGGGCAGCTTTGTGCGCGTGCTCTTCTCCGGCTGGACCAACCTGGCCACCTACTCGGCGGACCGCGCCGGGTTGGTTGCCTGCGGCAGCCTGGCGGCGGCCTACAGCGCGCTGGGCAAACTCGCGGTCGGCAGCGCGTTCTGGACAGGGATCAACCACACCGCGCTGGCGCAGCAGTCGTTGCGCCAGCGCGGGCGCTTCTTCGACGTGGGCAACCGGGTGACCGCGCCCTTCGACACCCAGCCGATGGGCCGCTTCCAGCGGCTGGTCGCCTTCGCGGCCACGCCCGCCTTCCACACGCTCAGCCCGGAGGCGAATCTGAGCTTCCCGGCCTCAGAAATTTGGGAGCGGCGCAGCCGGCAGAACCCGGTCATTTAGCGCTACCCTTCTCCCCGCGCGCCCTTGTAGCACTTTCTGTGGGGCAAAGTGCCACCGACTGCCACAGAAAACATGGTTCAATCTCCAACG
>JACSSB010000293.1 GCA_014879435.1 Phycisphaerales bacterium | reverse complement strand
GAACTGATCGTGGGCGAACCCATACCACCTGAACAGGTGAATTCGGCACTCCTACGCGAACGAGTGATGGCCTTGCGAGGTGAGCAGCAATGAGGAGGGTTTATGCGGGATGACCAAGGACGGGGCTGGCGTCGTATCCAGAATGGTGTGTTGCCAGAGGCTGTAGCACGGCGGTGTCAACGAGGCGCCGTAGGCTGGTGGTTGTTGCTGGTGCTGGGAGTGGTGGGCGGTGTGGTGCTCTATTGGTATCTGATGCCACAAGAAGCGCCCTCCTGGGTACGCAGCGGGTTGCCCAGCATGTCGGAGCACACTGGTGCGCTTTACCGCTGGCGCGATGCGCAGGGGCGTGAGCAGATCAGCGACAAACCGCCTAAAGATCGACCTTACGAGACGGTGCATTATCGTGCCGATACCAACGTGGTGCGGCCCTGGAATTCGCCGTCTCGCCCATAGAAAAAGCCGTCCCCAAATCTTAATTTGGGGACGGCTTTGGCCGATCTTCAATACTAAGACTTAGGGTGCTTCTTTCTTCGGTTCAAGGGCCTGATGCGCCATCTTATTCAATTCTTCGACGCTCATGGTTTCATCATAGATTCCTGCACCGACCCGCACATCCGGTTGGAAGGAGACTTCGGTGCGCTGGGTGTAGGAGATCTTGCGAGAAGCCTTGGCCTCGCCCGGCTTCGTCCACCAGTATTCGACCCAACCACCACCCGTGTTGTCGCCAGCATCACACAGCTTTTGGAACAGGCGGTTACCCTTTTCATCTTCCATTTGTAGGATGGGCTTGCCGACCAGATCAGGGCGCAACGGGTGCGCGATCATCTTGTTGTCCCGGCAACTGAAGACGAATACGTAGCTGTCTTTCCACACCCAGCGGGCATTGTTGTTGAAGTCTGGGAACCCGGCCTGACCCTTGTCATGCAGGTACTTCGCGGCCTCATGCACTTTGGCGATCACTTCATCGGGCGTGGCGGAGTCGGGACTGCTGGCAGCGCCAACCCATGTGGGTGCAGCACTCAGAATCAGAGCCAGACTGGCAAAACTGATCGTTGTTTTTCGCATCTTGAAATCCTCTAAAAATTCGGTGGCTAAGGACAAGAATAAGTTGAGGTTTCAAGAAACCCAGGGCTTACCCGCCGGTAACAATTCTTTGCCATAGATCTCGTTCAGGATTACGCGGGCCATCATGTACCAAGCAGCCAGGGCGCAAACCATGAGTTCATAACCGGCTACTACCGTCAGGTCTGGATAACCAAAGTGCGCCAGATCGAGCAGGATAAAGCCAATCAACAACGTGGTGAAGGTGAAGGCCATCGCACCATGAATGCGCAGCGAACCGACCCATAGGATGGCGGTGAACAAGGTCCAAGCCACGAGGAACCAGCCCACATCGGTGGTACTGGCCTTGAATAGATCGAATTTATTACCGAGCAGCATCAGGCACAGGGCAATCCAGAACGCGCCATAAGAAGTGAAAGCGCAATAGCCAAAATTGTTGCCGGTTTTCATCTCTTGCAGACCGGCGATCAATTGCGCGGTGCCGCCGAATATCAATCCCAGCCAAACCACCGGCCCGATGCTCGGCATCCAACCGACATTGTGGAATTGCAAAACCATGGTGGTTAAACCGAAACCGGCTAGTCCAACGACAGCCGGATTTCCAAGCTTTTGTTCTGACATATCTTTATATCTCTCCTAAGGGGTTTTTTGATCGTGTTCGCTCGCTTATGGAAGGCGAACTCACGGTACTTTGAACGACCGTCTATCACTATAGGAGAGAATTATCTTATTTGAAGGGAGGATATTAGGGCTTGCCCCGAAAAAGCGCAGCTATCCTCCCGAACGTGTTGCCCGTTTGCGCTCGTGTTCCAGCAACAGTTTCTTACGCACACGGATGGATTTCGGGGTAATTTCGACCAACTCATCCTCGTCGATAAATTCCAGTGCTTGCTCCAGGCTCATGCGCACCGGTGGAGTCAGCAGGATATTCTCGTCCGAGCCAGCAGCACGGATATTGGTCAGTTGCTTGGCCTTGAGCGGGTTGACTACCAGATCATTATCGCGGGCGTGAATACCGACAATCATGCCTTCGTAGACCTCATCGCTAGGCCCCACCATCATCCGCCCGCGTTCTTGGAGATTAAACAGCGCATAAGCCAGTGCCTTGCCAGTGGCGTTGGCGATGAGAACTCCATTATTTCTTGCGCCAATGGTGCCTTTTTTGCGCGGGCCGTAGCGATCAAACACGTGGTAGAGCAGGCCAGTGCCGGAGGTGGCGGTCAAAAACTCGGTTTGAAAGCCGATCAGGCCACGCGCTGGAATCAGATAATCGAGCCGGACGCGACCCTTACCATCGGGCTGCATATCGAGTAGATCGCCGCGCCGCTCGCCGAGTTTTTCCATGATCGTGCCCTGATGCTGCTCTTCCACATCCACTGTGAGCTGCTCATAAGGCTCGCAAAGTTCGCCATCGATCTCGCGCAGAATCACTTCCGGGCGAGAAACGGCCAGCTCATAACCCTCGCGACGCATGTTTTCGATCAGAATCGACAGGTGCAACTCGCCACGCCCGGAGACTTTAAATTTATCCGGGTCGTCGCTATCCTCAATGCGCAGCGCCACATTGTGGATCAGCTCTCGATGTAGCCGTTCGCGCAATTGTCGACTGGTGACGTATTTGCCCTCGCGACCTGCGAAGGGTGAGGTGTTGACCTGGAAGGTCATGCTCATGGTCGGTTCATCGACTTTGAGCGGTGGCAGCGGCTCGACGGTGTTGGGGTCGCAGATCACATCGGAAATGCCCAGGCCGTCGATTCCGGTGAAGGCGATGATGTCGCCTGCGGAAGCTTCGGGGAATTCGATCCGTTCCAAACCCTGAAAGCCAAGGATTTGCAGCACCCGGCCGTTGCGACGATTGCCGTCTGGATCAAGGATGACTACCGGCGTGTTGGTCTTGACCTTGCCGCGACGGATGCGGCCGATGCCGATGACCCCGACATAGCTGTTATAGTCCAGCGAGCTGACCTGTAATTGAAACGGTCCTTCCGGGTCTACTGCTGGCGGCGGAACATGGGCAACGATGGTTTCAAACAGCGGGTCCATGCTGCCAGAGCGCACGTCTTGATCGAATCCGGCGTAGCCTTGCAGTGCCGAGGCGTAGATGACCGGAAAATCGAGTTGTTCGTCGGTCGCTCCGAGCCGGTCGAACAGGTCGAAGGTACGATCCAAAACCCAGTGCGGACGCGATCCGGGGCGGTCAATCTTATTGATGACCACAATCGGCCGAAAGCCCATGGCAAAGGCTTTCTGCGTCACGAAACGGGTCTGGGGCATCGGGCCGTCCACAGCGTCCACCAGCAGCAGCACCGAATCCACCATCGACAGTACTCGCTCGACCTCGCCACCAAAATCGGCGTGTCCGGGCGTATCGACGATGTTGACGCGGTAGTCGCGCCAGCGCAGGGCGGTATTTTTGGCCAGGATGGTAATGCCGCGTTCCCGTTCGAGCGCATTGGAGTCCATCACGCGCTCTGGAGGCGCAGCGCGATCTCCAAGCGTGCCAGATTGTTGCAGCAGTTTGTCCACCAGCGTGGTCTTGCCGTGATCCACGTGGGCGATAATGGCGATATTACGAAGTTGGGCAATCACAAGGCTATCTATCGTCGATCAAAGAGGCGGGCATTATAACGAAGCCGGTCAAACGACAAAGCCCCGCTAGGGGCGGGGCTTCGATTAGAACGAATGGGTAATGAATATAATTTATTCTTCCCCGAATTTTTTTACCATCGTGGCTTGGGGGCCTTTCGGTCCGGCTTTCACGTCAAACTCGACTTTCTGGTTTTCTGCCAGAGTTCGGAATCCTTTGCCCTCGATCACAGAGTAGTGGACGAACACGTCATTGCTACCATCCTCGGGGGCAATAAAGCCAAATCCCTTGGCTTCGTCAAACCATTTCACAGTACCGATACGCATTTGAATACAAAACCTCAAAGCCAAAAATTTCTTCTTGCCGGGTCGCTTGGGAGGCCGAATCCTCAGCGCTTGGAGGGTCCGGGTTCAAGGGCCCAACTCCGGGCATTGGGAGATTCTCAATCTCCATCTGCGCGGAAAAGTACGTTAAAGCAATGTATTCCGCAAGCATATTTTGTAGGCGCTCACAAAATAGGGAAGGGGAATACACCCCGTTTTCGCTGTCGGATGAGCGTAGATTGTTCTTAATAAAAGTATGGAAATTAGCATGGAAATCAGTATGGAAAACGACTTTGCGGCTTTGCGTCGCCGACTGAATGAATGCCCAACGCGGGATCGTGCGGGATTGAATCGTCGCTTGCGCGATTTGCGCCGTCGATCAGGTGAGGGCAAGCCGATAGATCAAGGTTTGGAGCGGTGGCTCAATGATCTGGAGGCGGCTACCACGCGCCTGCGCGAATGTCGCGCTGCGCTACCGGTGCCCCATTTCGACGATAGTTTGCCGATCAATGCCCAACGCGAGCGGATCGCCGCCGCAATCCGCGATCATCAGGTGGTAGTGGTTTGTGGTGAAACTGGTTCGGGCAAGACCACGCAGCTCCCGAAAATCTGTCTTTCGCTGGGTCTGGGTGCTGCCGGTTTAATTGGACATACGCAGCCACGTCGGATCGCGGCGCGCTCGGTCGCGGGGCGGATTGCCACCGAGCTGGGGACTTCAGTCGGCGCGCAGGTGGGCTACAAGGTACGCTTTTCGGATCGGACCGGCCCGGATGCCGTGATCAAGTTGATGACCGACGGCATCTTGTTGGCGGAAACGCAAAGCGACCGGCGGCTCGATCAGTACGAAGTCATCATCATCGACGAAGCCCACGAACGCAGCCTCAACATCGATTTTCTGCTGGGTTATCTCAAGCGCTTATTACCGCGCCGACCGGATTTGAAGCTGATCATCACCTCGGCGACCATCGATCCCGAACGCTTCTCCCGCCATTTCGGCGACGCGCCGATTCTCGAAGTATCCGGGCGCGCGTATCCGGTGGAGTTGCGTTATCGACCGGTGCTGGCGACCGACGAAGATGAGCGTGATCGCGATTTGCAGCAAGCGATCCTGGATGCGGTGGACGAAGTGTGGAAACAGGGGCCGGGCGATATCCTGCTGTTTCTGTCGGGTGAGCGGGAGATCCGTGAGACCGCCGAAAGCCTGCGCAAGCATCATCCACCGAATACCGAAATTTTGCCTTTGTACGCCCGGCTGTCCGCTGCCGAACAGAATCGGGTATTTCAGCCGCACGGTCGGCCACGCATCGTCCTGGCCACCAATGTCGCCGAAACTTCCCTGACCGTACCCGGCATCCGCTACGTGATCGATCCGGGCA
This sequence comes from Phycisphaerales bacterium, assembly GCA_014879435.1. Lineage (GTDB taxonomy): Bacteria > Pseudomonadota > Gammaproteobacteria > Competibacterales > Competibacteraceae > Competibacter. Next base: position 1,042 of record JACSSB010000293.1, on the reverse strand, counting down.
CGGCGCGGATCAGCCGTTATAGCCCACGCAGTCAGATTCAACGGCTGCCGGTGGAGAAAATTTCCCAGGCCAGCGCCAATCAGCGGGCCGGTCGCTGCGGGCGCGTGATGGCGGGGGTGTGCGTGCGGTTGTACGCGGAGGAGGATTTCCTGGCACGACCGGCCTTCACCGATCCAGAAATTCTGCGCACTCATCTGGCGGCGGTGATTTTGCAGATGAGTGCCTTGAATCTGGGGCGGCCGGAAGAATTTCCCTTCGTGGACCCGCCCGATTCACGCCAGATCAGCGACGGTTTTCGATTGCTGTTCGAATTGGGTGCGGTGGACGAGCAGCGCCATATCACCGAGTTGGGGCGGCAATTGGCCAAATTGCCGGTCGATCCACGCCTGGGGCGGATGTTGCTGGCGGCACAGCGCGAGAGCTGCCTGCGGGAAGTGTTGGTGATCGTCGCCGCATTGGCGATTCAAGATCCGCGTGAGCGTCCTCTGGAAAAGCAGCAGGCGGCGGACGAGAAGCATCGCCGGTTTCGTGATGAGCGTTCCGATTTTCTGAGCCTGCTCAAGTTGTGGGATTACTACCAGGAGCAGGCGCATCAGCTTTCCAAAAACCAATTGCGCAATCGTTGTCAGAGCGATTTTTTGTCCTTCGTGCGCATGCGGGAGTGGGACGATTTGCATCGGGAATTGCTGGGCCGGGTCACCGAAATGGGGATGCAGCTCAACAGCGAAGCGGCATCCTACGACAGCCTGCATCGTGCTTTGCTGGTGGGTTTGCTCGGCCATCTCGGTTTGAAGCGAGAGGACCGAGTGTATCTGGGGGCGCGAGGCCGCAATTTTTACTTATTCCCAGGATCTGGGCTGTTCAAGAAGCAGCCGCGCTGGGTGATGGCGGCGGAAGTGGTGGAAACCAGCCGCTTGTATGCACGCACGGTAGCGCGTATCGAACCGGAGTGGGTGGAAGATTTGGCGGGGCCTTTGCTGAAGCGCAGCTATAGCGAACCGCATTGGGAGAAACGCTCCGCTCAGGTCACCGCCACCGAGCG
>JACSSB010000155.1 GCA_014879435.1 Phycisphaerales bacterium | reverse complement strand
TACAACCGCTGGGCGAGAGTAAGATCATCAAAATCGACCAAGTGCGTGAAGTATGCACCTTTCTCGGCCATACCGCGCACTATGGTGGTTACAAGATCGCTTTGTTGGAACCCGCTGATCGCCTCAACGGCAATGCTGCCAATAGCCTGTTGAAAACGCTGGAAGAGCCGCCCGGCACCTGCCTGTTATTATTGGTAACCGCTTGGCCAGCGCGTTTGCCTGCCACCGTGCGCAGCCGTTGTCAGCGGCTCAGCTTTGAGAGGCCACCGCTTGCACAGGTTATCCCCTGGTTGGCGGCGCGAGTGACGAAAGGCGCTCATCCAGAAACCCTGCTCGACTTGGCAGGGGGGGCGCCATTGGTGGCGCTGGCCTATGCCGATGGGGAATACGGACGCCAACGCCGGGAACTGGCGGAAAGTTATGAGCAGGTATCGCTCGGCCGGGTCGATCCGGTGCGGACGGCGGAAAACTGGATGCGAGGCGATCTGGCTGAGCATCTGCGCTGGTTGATCGGATGGCATGTCGATTTGATTCGGCTTAAGATGAATCCTCAGCCGCCCCGCCTGAACAATACCGATTTGACTGATCTCCTGCGAAGATGGAGCGACCGGTACTCCCCGTGCGCTCTATTCCGATATCTTGATGCGGCGATCCAGCTCTACACGGTATGCACGACCACGCAAGCCAATGTCCAATTGTCGCTGGAAGCATTTCTTGCGGGCGACGCGGACCATTGAACTCATTTAATTAGGCGTCTTGCCGACGCGGTTTAACGGAGGCCGAACACTATGGCGGGTCCACGACAGGGTGTGATCTCCCTCGCCATCAAGGATAGGGCGATGTTGCATGCCGACTTCATGCCTTTCCTCAATGGGGGCGGGATTTTTATCCCCACCGAGAAATCCTTTGAGCTGGGCGACGAAGTATTTTTGTTGCTCACTCTATTGGATGATCCAGAGCGATTCGCCATTACCGGCAAGGTGGTCTGGATCAACTATCGAACCAGCCCAGGCGGTCGGCAAATGGGCGTCGGTATTCAGTTTAGCGGGGTGGATGGTGCCAACGTACGCAAGAAGATCGAAGCGTTGCTGGCCGGTTATCCCCATGCTGATCGAACGACCAATACCATGTAGAGATTACTGTCGAAGATGTTGATCGATTCCCACTGTCATTTAGATCGCCTGGATCTGGAGCGTTTTGGCGGTCTGTCTGGCGTTTTGGAAGCAGCGAAAACGCAGGGTGTGACCCGGTTACTGAGCGTAGCGACCGATCTGGAAAGCTGGCCAGCGCTGGCTCGGTTAACCGAAGCTTATCCCCAGATTGCGCTATCGGTAGGCGTACATCCCAGCGAAGATAGCGGTCGCGCCCCGACGAAGGCAGCGTTGACCGCATTGGGCCGTGAGCCACGCGTGGTCGCGATTGGTGAGACGGGTCTGGATTATCACTACGGTGCCGATAGCGCGGATCGCCAGCAGGACTGGTTTCGTATGCACATCGCCGCCGCTCGGGAAATCGGCAAGCCGTTGATCGTACACACCCGTGCCGCTCAGGCCGATACCTTGCGCATCCTGGAACAGGAGAGCGCGGCCGAAGTCGGTGGCGTGTTGCATTGTTTCACCGAAGACTGGGTGATGGCGGAGCAGGCGTTGGCCCTGAATTTTTACATCTCATTTTCCGGCATCGTCACCTTCAAGAATGCCCGACAAATTCAAGATGTTGCTCGTCGTCTACCTGCCGAACGCTTGCTGGTAGAAACCGACGCGCCCTATCTGGCACCGATTCCGCATCGGGGCAAGTCCAACCAACCGGCCTGGGTTCGCCATGTGGCAGAATTCGTTGCTGGTTTGCGTGGTGAATCGCTGGAGCAGGTGGCCGCGACCACCACCGCAAACTACGGTCGCTTGTTCGGTATCATGATGGAGGCAGATTAGAGTGAGCCTTTCGGAACTGCGTGATCGGATTCGCCGTAGTCTGCATCCGACCGATGAACTGGACACGTTGGACACGATCACGGGTGATCATGCGGTGGCGGGAATGGAGCGCGAGGAGCGGACCTTGAAGCCAGCAGCGGTGCTGGTGCCGCTAGTGGAACGGCCGGAAGGGCTGACTGTGTTGTTGACCCAACGTACCACGCATCTGGCACATCATGCGGGCCAGATCAGTTTTCCCGGTGGTCGCAGCGAGGACAGCGATGATGGTCCGGTGGAGACCGCACTGCGCGAGGCGAAAGAGGAAATCGGCCTGCATCGGCGACATGTGCGCGAGATCGCCGGTTATCTCGATCTGTATCAGACCGTAACCGGATTCCTGGTTACGCCGGTGGTGGGCTTTGTTGAACCGCCGTTTGAGTTGAAACTGGATGCCTTCGAAGTCGCCGAAGCTTTCGAGGTGCCGCTGGAATTCATACTCGATCCGCGTCATCACGAGTATCGTGGCATGTTCTACAAGGGCCAGCAGCGGCGTTATTACGTGATTCCCTATGAGAACCGCTTCATTTGGGGCGCAACTGCCGCCATGTTGGTGGGGTTCGCCCGGCGCTTAAACGGTAACCCGTTATTATCCTAAATTGTTGGTATCGCGGGCCGCATCGTCCCGGTGATGAGTGAACGGTAGCATCCGAAATAAAAAGTGATCGCGGTCGAAGCAGTGGTGCTTGAGACCAAGACCGACGTGCCAAGCGACGAATACCACTGTGGCGTAGCTGATCAGGATATGAATCAAGCGTGCCGATGCCGCGAGCCATTCCTGTTTGCCGATGGGATTGGGGAGCATGTAAACGCCAAACAACTTGACCCCGTAGCCGCCAGCCATCACGAACAGGTAGCCGCTGATCGGTAGCAGAAACATGCAGCCGTACAACAGCGTTTCGTTGCGATGGGAAATCACCTGCTCAGCCGGCGACAAGGTAGGTGCCCAATCCGGTAGCGGCGTGGTCTTACGCCAGATCCATCGCGCCAGAGCCAGTATCAATAGCAAAAGGCCAATGGATTTGTGCCAGTCGTAATAATCACTGGAGTTCAAGCCGAACAATAGGCTATCTCGGCCAAGGCGGGTCATGATATTGGCGCTGAGGTATTGCCAGAAAAAGAGCAGAAATACTGTCCAGTGAAGGAAGCGAGTCACCATCCCATACTGGGTAGCGGTATTTTGAAATGGCATGGCTGCACTCCCGTGGCTAGATTAAGAAATATCAGTTCTATTTATAATCCTTATCTCGTCGATTATTTAATGTCATTCCTGCAAAAGCGGGAATCCAGGAAGTTTTGCGTGCCATCGTTTCTGGATTCCCACCTGTGCGGAAGTGACGATCCATAAGAAATACGAAAGCATTTGCTGCCGTCGTTATTCCTCAAAATCACCGCTTCGCAGCCACTCGTCCAGGAGCCGTTCGCACCAACGGTCCAATGCGGCATCGTAGCGGGCGTGTCGATCGCGTTGTTCCTCGGCAGACTGTGCACCCGGTGCACTAAGTTCCTTTGCCCCTTCTTTAAGCCATAGCTCCATGATTTGACGATCCACCTCAGGATGAAACTGGACCCCGAAGGCATTGCTGCCATAGCGATAAGCTTGGTGCGGAAAGCGCTCGCCAGTGGCCAGTAGCGTTGCTCCGGTGGGCAGATCGAAACCTTCACGGTGCCAGTGATAAACCTGTAGGGGAGAATCGAATAGAGCTTGACCAGCAGGCGTGGGCTGAATCGGGAAATAACCGATTTCCGCTAACCCCGTTGGGTGTGGTTTAACCGTCACTCCCAAGGCCCGCGCCAGCAATTGCGCCCCCAGACAGATACCCAGAAATGGTCGACCGGATGCCAGAACAGTGGGAATCCAATCCAATTGCGCCCGAATGCCGGACAGCTTGTCGTCATCGTTGGCGCTCATCGGCCCGCCGAACACGATTGCTCCGGCATAATCCTGCGGATCGGGCAGTGGCTGATTGGACAGTGGATAACAATAATCGGTCTGGTAGCCGCGTTCGCGTAGCTTGCGACCGCAGCGACCCGCATCGCCATCGGTGGCTTGCATCACCAGTAACAAGCGGGGAGGAGATTCTGTCATGCGTATTCATCCTGTGTGGCGGCCTGCTGCCGACAATCCTTGAGTGTTTCGGCGATCAGGAAAGCCAGTTCCAGACTTTGGGAAGCGTTGAGGCGCGGATCGCATTGGGTGTGATAGCGATCAGCCAGACCCTGTTCGGTAATGGCTTGGGCACCGCCCAGACATTCGGTCACATCTTGTCCAGTCAGTTCAAAGTGCATTCCGCCGGGATAGCTGCCCTCAGCACGGTGGATGGCGAAGAAGTGCCGCACTTCGTCGAGAATACGGCTAAAAGGCCGGGTTTTATAACCGCTGGTGGACTCAATGGTGTTGCCATGCATCGGATCGCAGGACCAGATGAGCTGCCGCCCTTCGCGTTGTACTGCCCGAATCAGCGGTGGCAGCGCTGTCTCGATGTGATCCGCGCCCATCCGAGCGATCAGGGTCAAACGGCCCGGCTGGTTGTCGGGGTTGAGGGCATCGATTAGGGGTAACAGAGTGTCGGGATCGGCAGTCGGGCCTAGCTTGAGGCCAATCGGATTGGCGATGCCACGGATGAATTCAATATGGGCACCATCCAGTTGCCGGGTCCGTTCGCCGATCCACAGCAGATGCGCCGAACCGGCATACCAAGCGCCAGTCGTCGGTTCGCGTCGGGTCAGAGCTTGCTCGTAGCCCAGCAGTAGCGCTTCGTGCGAGGTGTAGATTTGAACCTGACGCACTTGCGGGTCAGTGACGGCATCCAGGCCACAGGCGCGCATGAACGCCAGTGTTTCGTTGATGCGGTCGGCAAGATCGCGGTAACGGGTGCCTTGTGGATTGGCGCGCAGGAAATCCAGATTCCATTGCTGCACCCGATGCAGATCGGCGAAACCACCTTGTGCCAGCGCCCGTAGCAGATTCAGGGTGGCAGCCGATTGCGCGTAGGCACGCAGTTGGCGGCGCGGATCGGGTCGGCGCGCTTCTGGGGAGAAATCGAGATTATTGACGATATCGCCCCGATAACTGGGTAAGCAGACTCCGTTGCGGGTTTCGGTCGGAGCGCTACGCGGTTTGGCGAATTGACCTGCCATCCGCCCGACTTTGACCACCGGACAGGCGGCAGCGAAGGTGAGGACCACCGCCATTTGCAGGAGCACTTGGAAGGTGTCGGTGATGGTGCGGTCATTAAAGTCGGCGAAGCTTTCGGCGCAGTCGCCACCTTGAAGCAGGAATGCGCGGCCAGCGGTGACTTCGGCCAGATGCTGGCGCAGAGTATCGATTTCACCCGCAAATACCAGCGGCAGCGAGTGCGCCAAGCGTTCCTCGACTTCGGCCAGCGCGGCCGGATCTTGGTAATCCGGCAGTTGCGCTGCCGGTTTGTGGCGCCAACTGGCTGGGGTCCAGAGGGCTGGGGGGTGTTGCATGCATGAAGACATCGAGACATCCAAAAGTTGCGTATCATTCGGTTGGTGGGTTCGTTTCAGATAGAGGTGAACCCATGGGACAAATTAAAGTAACCGCTGCGAAGGCACAATGACCAACGGGTGATGTATCGTCCTTCAAGCCTGTGGTCTGGCAATTTGCAGCAACTCACCTTCGCACATCCATCATGCTGAACTCCTTGATTCCCCGCTATCAATCCCCTTATTTGCTTCTGGTGCTGTCCACCTTGTTTTGGTCTGGCAATTTCGTATTGGGTCGGGCAGTGCATAACGTATTTTCGCCGTTCAGCTTGTCGTTTTGGCGTTGGGCGGTGGCTTTGGTGATCCTGTTGCCTTTCGTTTGGAATTCATTGTGCGAACAGGGGCCGCTACTGCGCCGTCATGGGCCGATTTTGTGGTTGCTTGCCGTGCTCGGCGTGGTGAATTTCAATACCTTTGTGTATATCGGTCTGCAAAGCACGACCGCTACCAATGCCGTGATCATGTTGTCGGTGACGCCAGTGTTGATCGTGGCGCTGTCTTTCCTGTTGTTGCGGCAGACGGTGACCGGTTGGCAGGCATTGGGGATTTTAGTGTCTCTGGTGGGAGTACTGGTAATCGTTGCCCAGGGCGAGCTGCATAGTCTGTTGGCGTGGCGAGTCAATGTGGGGGATTTGTGGGTTTTGGCGGCGGTATTGAGTTGGGCGCTGTATTCGGTGTGTTTGCGCTGGCGACCGGCGGAACTCAAGCCACTAAATTTTCAAGCGGCGACCATGATATTTGGGATAATTATTCTGACGCCATTGTATGTTTGGGATCTGATGCATGGACGGGTTGTGCCCGTGAATGCTGCGGCTGTGGCTAGTATTGGGTATCTGGCGCTGCTGCCTTCAATATTGGCTTATATCTTTTGGAATCGAGCAGTGGCGGAGCTGGGTGCTAATCGTGCTGGGCA
>JACSSB010000339.1 GCA_014879435.1 Phycisphaerales bacterium | reverse complement strand
CCTGCTCCGCATCGCCACGACTATTGACTGGCTGAATACGACCATCGGGCACTGGATAAGCTGGCTGATTTTACTTTGCTCCCTGACCAGTGCCGTCACCGCCACCCTGCGCTATACCCTCGACTGGGGGTCAAACGCGCTACTGGAAGGGCAATGGTTCATGTTCGGGTTGGTGTTTCTGTTTTGCTCAGCCTGGACCTTGAAGGAAAACAGTCATGTCCGTATCGACATCCTGCACGGTAAATGGCCTCCGATCGCCCAGGTTTGGATCGAAATTTTTGGCACCCTGCTGTTCCTGTTGCCGATGTGCCTGCTGATCGTCGTCGATTCCTGGAAGTATTTCCTGATCGCCTTCCAAACCCGCGAAGCTTCCCCAAACCCTGGTGGGTTGCTGTGGTGGCCCATCAAGCTGGCGATTCCAGTCGCTTTCGTTCTACTCAGTCTGCAAGGAATTTCCGAACTCATTAAAAACGTGGCAATCCTGACCGGAGATCGCCCACTGCCGCCACACCATGAGGTGCAGGAAAATGTCTGAATTCCTGATCGCCAACATGGCCCCAATCATGTTCTCGGCCTTGGTGCTCTTTCTGCTGCTCGGCTATCCGGTGGCATTTTCTTTGGCGGCGGTAGGCATAACTTTCGGGTTGATCGGTATCGATCTGGGGCTATTGACGCCCAATCTGCTGCAAGCCTTCCCAGATCGCATCTTTGGCATCATGAAGAATGAGATCCTGCTGGCGGTGCCCTTCTTTACCTTCATGGGCTTGGTGCTGGAGCGTAGCGGTATGGCCGAGGATCTACTCGATACCATCGGTCAATTATTTGGTGGTATTCGCGGTGGTCTGGCTTATGCCGTCATCTTCGTCGGCGCCCTGCTTGCCGCTACTACTGGGGTGGTCGCCGCTTCTGTCATCGCGATGGGACTGATTTCCCTGCCGATCATGTTGCGCTATGGCTACGACAAACGCTTGGCTACGGGCGTGATCGCCGCTTCCGGTACTCTGGCGCAAATTATTCCGCCCTCGCTGGTCCTGATCGTCATGGCGGATGTGCTAGGTCGCTCGGTCGGAGATATGTACAAAGGAGCGATCATTCCAGGCTTGGTCCTGACCGGAATGTACATACTGTGGGTTTTTGCGAACACGATTTTTCGGCCTCATGCGGTCCCAGCACTGCCACCCGAGGCCCGAAACTTGCGCGGTTGGGCGTTAGCCCGCCGCGTCATCGTGGCGATGGCTCCTCAGTTGGCACTGATTTTTTTGGTATTGGGCAGCATCTTCATCGGTTGGGCCACTCCGACCGAGGGCGGCGCGCTGGGTGCGATGGGTGCCTTATTGCTAGCCCTGCTTCGGGGAAGACTGAATATGCAGTTGCTGACCGAATCGACGCAAGCCACGGCGAAAATCGTCAGCTTTGTCATTTTCATCCTGATCGGCTCCAGCATATTCAGCCTGGTGTTTCGAGGTGTCGATGGCGATCTTTGGGTAGAGCATCTGCTGTTGGATTTGCCCGGTGGCCCTGTCGGCTTTCTGATCGTGGTGAACATCCTGGTGTTCATCCTGGCGTTCTTCCTGGATTATTTCGAGATCACTTTCATCATTCTGCCGTTATTGGTGCCGGTGGCTAAGAAATTGGGTATCGATCCGATCTGGTTTGGCATCCTGCTCAGCGTCAACATGCAGACTTCCTTCATGCATCCGCCTTTCGGCTTTGCCCTGTTTTTCTTACGTAGCGTCGCGCCACCTTCGATTCGCACTAGCGACATCTACTGGGGTGCCATTCCCTTTCTGTGCATCCAAGCCGCCATGGTGGCCTTGATCATCCTATTCCCCTCGCTGGTGACTACGAATCTTGATCCTAAGATTGATTCTGGACAACCGGTACCGGTGCAGTTGCTGGCGCCGATGAATCCACAAAACACCATGCCAGCAGATTCGAATCAAAATGATGCCACTGATTTACTGCGGCGATTACCGCAACCGGAGCAGTAATTCCTATCCGATTTAATCGATAAAAAGATTACAAGAAAAAGCCCCATCTTTCAAAGAGAGGTGGGGCTTTTTGAGCCAGCGTATTATCCTTAACGATTGCTGCGCAAAGCAGCCTGCATGAAATTCGCCAGTGATCCTTCGGCTAATCCCATCCAGATATCGGAGAGTTGCTGGAAAGCACGCATTGAATCATAAAGTTTTTTGAATTCTGGATTCTTCTCGGATTCTTCAGCATAGATCTTCAGGGCTTCGGTATAAGCGGCCTTCATCACATCATCTGGAAAACGCTTTAGTTGCGTCCCATTTTGTACCAGACGTTGGATCGCTGGCGGATTCTTGGCATCGTAATTCGCCATCATCCGCACATTCGCTTCAGCGGCAGCGGTCTCAAATGCGGCCTGATAGGCTTTGGGTAATTTTTCCCACTGTTCCTTATTGACGTAGAACGAAATCATTGGGCCTGGCTCCCACCAGGACGGGTAGTAATAGAACTTGGCGACCTTGTAAAAACCCAGTTTTTCGTCGTCGTATGGACCGACCCACTCGGCAGCATCAATCGCACCCCGCTCCAATGCGGGATAAACCTCTGGGCCTGACAATAACTGCGGGACTGCACCTAACGCCAAAAATACTTCTGCGCCAAAACCAGGAATACGGATTTTCAAACCCTTTAGATTATCCATCGATTGAATTTCCTTGCGAAACCAGCCACCCATTTGAGTGCCGGTATTACCGCCAGGGAAATTAACGATATTGTATTTGGCAAAGAATTCTCGTAGCAGAGTTAAACCTTCACCGTAGTAACACCAAGCATTCATTTGCCGGGCGTTCAAGCCAAAGGGAATCGTCGTGTCCAGAGAGAATGCTTTGTTCTTACCGTGGTAGTAATAGCCACAGGTGTGGCCACATTCCACAGTATTTTGCTGTACGGCATCCAATACGCCATTCGATGGCACGATCTCACCACCAGCAAATGCGCGAATTTCAAATTTACCCCCCGTCATCTCGGCAACGCGTTGAGTCAGCAACTCGCTGGCCCCGAACAGGGTATCCAAACTTTTGGGGAAACTCGATGCCAAGCGCCATTTGAGCGTTGGCAATTCCGAGGTTTCGGCAATGGCGGGAGCAGTAACTGCACTGGCGGCGGCAGCCAAACCCAATCCGGTCTTCTTGATGAACTCACGACGCTCCATCATGATCCTCCATACGGTTATTGGTATGCGTCAGCATTGAGAAATTGTTGCAATATGCAGACTGGATAACGTACCAGTCCTGGCATAGATACTCTATCAGAGTCAAACCGGATTGCACTGGCTTGTTGTCAATGCACGGATTTTTGACAACCCTCCTGGAGCAGACCTATAATTTGAGGGTCATTTTTAACTATGTCATATGCGAGTTGCTTTCACGGGACGCCCCATATCGTCCCAATGTATGGAAGGAGTGCACCACATGCTTTCACAAGAACACTGCCTCATGTGACGCCTTCCGAGCAACAATTGGGAGGCATAGTTTGTCTTCCAAGTCTGCTTTCCCCACGTTTCGGAAAACCCTGGATGACCACTATGATCCAGGGTTTCTTGCTTAGGGGATGATCATGGTCTGTTGAAGAAAAAAGGAAGCATTATCATGGAAAAAATACCTCAAAAGCGGCGGCGTAATCCGCTCGCTACCACACCGATCCTGCGCAAGGGCGGCGCACATCTGAAATCGGCAGCGGCAGAGCGAGCCAAGGCCCGCTCGCAATTGAAACAAGATATCGGCGAGTGGCGGCACGGACGCAACTAAGCGTTCGGGCCTCCCGCCTCCCGCCACTTACCGCGCAAAACAGCCCCTCTCACCATCAACGCACTACCAGCGCAGCAGAACCCAGGCCGGGATCGCCATACCACTTTCCAAGTCGTTGGAACGGGTCTCTAAGCTGCCATTGCCGTCGCTATCCACCAAGTAATAGGAAGCGCCCTTGGCGGGATTGACCTTGACCATGTACAACATTCCACCGACACGGTATTCCTCAATCGTGCCATCCTCGCCACGACGGCGGATGGTGATTTCCGGCGCTGGAACGCTTTGTTCCGCCTCCTCGGTTGGTGCGCCATCGGGAATCGGCTCCAGATTCGTCGGTGGTGAATTATCCTGAGCCCAAGCTAGGCTCGATACCAACAACAATGCAGTGATCAAGCGCGGGCGCATAACTGATCCTTTCATCATTAATGATCCAGTAATAATCCAGAAAAATAACGCGCAAATCGTTCCGAGGCCGCGAAATCTGCGATTCGTAACGATTTCCATCATTGACCCAGTTCGGCGACTGGGCCAGTTTTCGGTACTCCGCCTCCGGCGCGCGCCTGAAGGCTATCGATGAAACGCCGGATGTGCGGCATGTGGCTGCCTTCCCAATATAATTGGCTACACTCGCCACATTCCCAGTAGATTTCAATAGAGCGTCGCGTTTCCGACGGTAAGCGTTCCCAGACTTCTTGCTTGGAGACCTCTGCCAGCAGGCCATTACAACGGGCACAGCGCTGAAGAGGTTGGATCGCACGGTACAAATCCAAGCGGGCTACGACTTCCTCGACTTGGCGGCGTGGCTCGACCGCACGCACATAATAACCATGGGTCACCACGGCCCGTTTTAATAAATCACGGTCGCGAGTGAGGAGAATACGCCGTTCCATGCTGGCCAGATGCGCCAGCTCGGCATCATCATAATCGTTGCGATAGAGCGTATCGAACCCCAGCAAGCGCAGATAACGCGCCAGCTTGCCCAAATGAACATCCAGTACGAAGCGGCTGACCCGCAGTGGACGCAGGCGGACCCGAACCAGCGGTTGAATATCGAAGGTTTCAAACAGGGGATAGACGCTGATATGGTCCCCATCCTGGACAATATGCGAAAAATCGACGGATTGACCGTTTACCAGAATTAAGTCAATTTCTGTATGCGGCACCCCAAGCGCCTCGATCATATCCTTGACCGAAGCCCGTCGCTGGAATTCGTGAATGAAGCGAACCTTGCGTCGTCCAGGCGGCAAAAAGTCGTTCAGCTCCTCGTAAAACCGCATTTGGCACTTGCTTTTCGACACCTCTCAGCCACCTCGGAACACAACGCGGTGCGGCGGTGAAAAGGTCAAGGATTTTCGCCGAACCTACTCGCTACATGATAGTTGAACAGGCGACGACCGCTACATTTTTAGCCAATAAAGCACAATTCCATTCCGTATTAATGCGCCTCATCCCAATTGGCGCCCAGGCCGATATCCACTTCCAGCGGTACGCGCAACTCCACCGCCGTGGCCATCGCCGTCCGAATACGCTCCTGGGCTTCTGGCAGTGCTTCCTCGGCCACTTCAAACACCAATTCATCATGGACTTGCATCAACATCCGTGCTGGGAAAGCGGATTCCTGCAGCCAACGATCCACTGTCAGCATCGCCCGTTTGATGATATCGGCAGCGGTACCCTGCATCGGCGCGTTGATCGCAGCGCGTTCTGCTGCCTGCCGTGACTGCGAGTTGCGGGCGCGGATATCCGACAGATACAGGCGACGACCCCATACCGTTTCAACATAACCCCGTGAGGCGGCTAAGCGTCGAGTATCGTCCATATACGCCTTGACTCCCGGATAACGGGCAAAATAACGCTCCACGTACTCCTGCGCCGCACCTCGTTCGATCCCCAATTGCCGGGCCAACCCGAACGCCGACATGCCGTAAATCAGCCCGAAATTGATCGCTTTGGCGCTACGGCGCTGCTCGGCACTAACTGCCGCCAATTCCACCCCAAATACTTCAGCGGCAGTGGCACGATGCACGTCAGCGCCGGAAGCGAAGGCTTGCAACAATCCTTCATCCCCAGACAGATGCGCCATGATGCGCAACTCGATCTGTGAATAATCCGCCGCCAACATCCGCCAACCGGACTCGGGCACGAAAGCCTGACGGATGCGGCGCCCTTCCGGCGTGCGGATTGGAATATTCTGCAAATTCGGATCGGAAGAGGATAAGCGGCCAGTACTGGCCACCGCCTGATGATAAGAAGTATGTACCCGCCCGGTATGGGGATGAATCTGCTGCGGTAAGCGATCGGTATAAGTCGATTTCAGCTTGCTCAGACCCCGATGCTCCAGAATCACTCGCGGCAAGGGATAGTCCAACGCCAGTTCCTGTAGCACCTCCTCGGCGGTGGAGTCTTGACCGGTGGTGGTCTTCCTGCCGGACGGCAAGCCCAATTGCTCGAACAAAATGACCCGCAATTGCTTGGGCGAACCCAAGTTGAAGCTCCGACCGGCCAGCTTGTAAGCCTGTTGCTCCAACTCCCACAGCCGTTTGGCCAACTCGCCACTCTGTTGGCGCAGCGCCGCTGCGTCTACCCGCACACCAGTTCGCTCCATCCGCGCCAATAC
>JACSSB010000247.1 GCA_014879435.1 Phycisphaerales bacterium | reverse complement strand
CTCGCCGCCATCGATATCGAAGGTGAGCGTTATCCGGCACACCTGATGGCAACCACCGGCCGTTGAACGGGAGCATCGGGGCCGCATATAGCGACCCTCTTTGGGTTATGGAATGGAGCACCATACCCCTCCATCGTCATTCCCGCGAATGCGGGAATCCAGTGCCTGCGATGTCGACCTGAATCCCCGCCTGCGCGGGATGCCGGTAAACACAATTTATTCAGGAGCACTATATCAACGCTACGGTAGCTCACTGATCACATCGAAATATATAAGGAATGCATCATGTCAAACCCCATCAAAACCACCGGATACGCCGCCGCGTCGGCCACTTCCCCACTCGCTCCGTTCCACTTCGAGCGCCGCGCCCTGCGGCCCAACGATATCGCTATGGAAGTCCTCTATTGCGGCGTCTGCCATACCGACCTGCACTGGTCGCATAACGATTGGGGCTGGACGATCTTTCCGGCCGTACCGGGCCACGAGATCGTCGGACGGGTGATCGAAGTTGGCCCGGAAGTGAAGCGCTACCAAGTCGGGGATCATGTGGCCGTTGGCTGCATGGTCGATAGTTGCCAGCATTGCGACCAGTGCAAGAAAGACGAAGAGCAGCTTTGCCGGGAAGGCAACACCGGCACCTATGGCGGCTTCGACCGCTTCACCAAGGAATACACGCTCGGCGGTTATTCCAAACATCTGGTCGTTCGCGAAGAGTTCGCGTTGCGGATACCGGATGGCCTCGACCTCACACGGACTGCGCCGTTGCTCTGCGCCGGGATCACTACCTATTCACCGCTGCGCACCTGGAATGTCGGCCCTGGCAGCCGCGTCGGGGTGATCGGGCTGGGCGGCCTCGGCCATATGGCGGTCAAGCTGGCTTCTGGCATGGGCGCGCACGTCACCGTGCTGAGCCGTACTGCCAACAAAATGGCAGATGCACTCGCGCTGGGTGCCGATGCGCTGCTGGTCTCGACGGATGAGGAAGCGATGGCGAAGGCCGCTAATCGCTTTGACCTCATCATCGACACGGTTCCGGTCAAGCACGACCTCAATCCCTACATGCCACTCCTGGATGTCGATGGCACGTTGGTCCTCGTTGGACAGGTCGGCCCGCTTGCAGAACCGAGCACGGTTCCGTTGATCCTGGGCCGCCGCCGTATCGCGGGATCGCCCATCGGTGGTATCCGCGAGACTCAGGAAATGCTCGATTTTTGCGCGAAGAAAAACATCCTGCCGGATATCGAAATGATCCGCATGGACCAGATCAACGATGCTTTTGCACGGCTGGAAAAGGCGGATGTGCGCTATCGCTTCGTCATCGACATGGCCACGCTGAACGCACCCGCCGCTGCTTGATTATCCGTAACCGTTGACCTCCCCCCTTTGCTAAAGGGGGGAACTGAAGAAGTTCAATGTTTCAGGGTGGTCATCTAAGAGCGTGGCCACCACCAACGATTACCGAGAACACGCATGCAAACACGCATACTTGGAAACAGTGGTCTTGAAGTATCAGCCCTTGGATTAGGCTGCATGGGCTTGAGCCAAGCCTATGGTGCGCCTGTGGACAAGGCCACGGGTATCGCGCTGATTCGCGGTGCCTACGAGCGCGGCGTCACCTTCTTTGATACGGCCGAAGTGTATGGCCCCTTCAAGAACGAGGAACTGGTCGGTGAAGCACTGGCGCCTATCCGCGATGCGGTGGTGATTGCCACCAAGTTTGGCTTCGATATCGATCCCCAAACCGGTGAACGTCGAGCAGGTTTGGTCAATAGCCGACCGGAACATATTCGTGAAGTCTGCGATGCTTCACTCAAGCGATTGCAGATTGAAACCATCGACTTGTTCTATCAGCACCGCGTTGATCCTGCGGTACCGATTGAAGATGTGGCGGGTACGGTGCAGGAGCTGATTGCTCAGGGCAAGGTTAAGCATTTCGGCCTATCGGAAGCTGGCGTGCAGACGATCCGCCGCGCCCATGCCGTGCAACCGGTCGCCGCGTTGCAGAGCGAGTTTTCGCTGTGGTACCGCAACCCGCAGACACAGCTCTTACCGATACTCGAAGAACTCGGCATCGGCTTTGTGCCGTTCAGTCCGCTGGGCGCTGGTTTTCTCACCGGCAAAATCGACGCATCCACGACATTCGACAGTACCGATTTTCGATCCACGGTTCCGCGCTTCGCACCCGAAGCGCGCGAAGCGAATCTGGCATTGGTGGCATTGCTGCACGATGCCGCCCAGCAAAAATCGGCCACCCCTGCACAAATTGCACTCGCATGGCTACTTGCTCAAAAGCCGTGGATTGTGCCGATTCCCGGCACGACAAAGCTGCACCGATTGGAAGAAAACCTGGGTGCGTTGAACGTCGAGCTAAGCGCCGATGAGCTGCGATCCCTCGACGAGGCCGCCGCGAAACTTCCTTTGGAGGGCGAACGTTTGCCCCCAGTCGTGTTGAAGATGAGCGGCCTGTGATGAGCGCGTTCTAAATCCACTGTTCACCTCCCCCCTTTGAAAAAGGGGGGCCGGGGGGGATTTCACCCGAGCGATGGTACTCAAATCCCCCTTAACCTCCCTTTGCAAAGAATGATTTAAGAAATAAGAAAAAGGAAAACCTCCATGAAGAAAGAAGTGGTCGTCATCATCGGTGCTGGAGGCATCGGCGTCGCTATCGGCCGCCGCCAGGGCTTCGGCAAAACCGTTCTATTGGCGGATTTCAACGAAAAGACGCTGAATGCCGCCGCATTGGCGATGCGCGAGGCTGGATATACCGTCGAGACGCACCCGGTTGATGTGAGTTCACGCCAATCGGTACACGCACTGGCCACCGCCGCTGCCGCACTCGGTAATGTGGTGCAAGTGGTCAATACCGCTGGTCTATCGCCCAACATGGCCCCCATCGAAGGCGTGCTGAAGGTCGATCTGTATGGGACTGCTGTGGTATTTGACGAGTTCGGCCAAATCATCGCGCCTGGTGGCGCTGGCCTGATTATCTCCAGCATGGCCGGTCACATGATGCCCGCGCTGCCGCCGGAACAGGATCAGGCACTGATCCACACCCCGACCGAGGATCTGCTCAAACTGCCCTTCCTCCAGGCGAATGCGATACCAAACTCCGTCGTTGCCTACATGATCGCCAAGCGTGCTAATCACTTGCGCGTACAAGCATCGGCGATGACGTGGGGCGCACGCGGAGCGCGGGTCAATTCGATCAGTCCCGGCATCATCGTGACGCCGCTAGCGTTGCATGAGTTGAACTCGGAAATCGGCGAAATGTACCGCGCAATGATAGACGCCTCACCCGCCAAGCGGATGGCCTCCCCGGACGAGATTGCAATCGCTGCTTCTTTCCTGCTTGGCCCGGATGCGGGCTTCGTAACCGGCAGTGATCTGCTGATTGATGGCGGCGTAATTGCCGCAATGAAGACCGGTCGTTTAACCACCCCGGATTAATACCAACCATCGCAACAGTCATTCCCACTACGCTAATTCTTCATCTTTGAAAAAGGAGGATGTCATGCCCAACGTTATCGTAGTGATCGGTGCAGGTTCCATCGGCCAAGCCATTGCACGGCGAGTCAGCGCAGGTCAACACGTGCTACTGGCGGATCTGCGTCAAGAGAATGCCGATGCTGCCGCGAAAACCCTGTTTGATGCCGGATTCGAGGTCAGCACCTGTCTTGTCGATATCGCTTCGCGTGCATCGGTTGAAGCGCTGGTTGCGCAAGCCACGGCCACTGGCCCCGTAACCGGGGTGATTCAAGTCGCGGGAGTTTCTCCCTCACAAGCACCGCCAGCCACGATTCTAAAGGTCGATCTCTACGGCACTGCCTTGGTGCTGGAGTTGTTCGGCAATGTGATCGCCGCTGGCGGGTCCGGCATTGTGATCGCCTCGCAGTCTGGGCATCGCCTACCTGCGTTAACACCGGAACAAGATAAAGCGCTGGCGACCACGCCGGTCGAAGAGTTGCTGGCGTTGCCGATGCTGCAACCTGATGAAATCAAGGACTCGCTCCACGCCTATCAGCTCGCCAAACGTGGCAACTCGCTACGCGTCAGAGCCGAGGCAGTTCGGTGGGGCAAGCGCGGCGCACGCGTCAACACCATCAGCCCCGGCATTATTTTCACACCCCTCGCTAGGGATGAACTCACTGGCCCACGTGCTGAGGGTTATCAGCGCATGATCGAACTGTCCCCGGTCGGGCGCGGCGGTACACCAGATGAAGTCGGCGCCGTGGCCGCCCTCATGATGGGACCCGAAGGGACGTTCATTACCGGCAGCGATTTTCTTATGGATGGCGGCGTCACCGCAGCTTACTGGTACGGTGAACTGGCACCGAAATGAACAAAGGTGGAAGTGATCATGAAGCGCATGATGAAAGCTCCAGTTTGGGCAGGGATGACGCTCTTCCTTGCCACAGCAATCGGCGTACCAGCAAGCGACAATCCTTCAGCCACAATGCCAACCGAACCTACCTATAAAAACAGCATCGGTATGGAATTTATCTTGATTCCAGCGGGCAGTTTCAAGATGGGTTCAGCGGATGACGCTGATTATGCTTATGCACAGGAAAAGCCGCAGCATCAGTTAAGGATTAGCCAGCCATTTTACCTAGCGACTACCGAAGTGACTCAAGCACAGTGGGAAACCGTGATGGGTGGTAGTCCTTATAACCTGGAGCGTTCCAATCCTTATTATAATATGCCTGGAATGAAGGCGCGGATCACCCGACCCAGTCATCCGGCAACAGTTTCCTGGCAAGACGCCCAAGACTTTATCCAGAAACTGAATGAGCGCGAGGGCACGAATCGCTATCGTTTACCGACTGAAGCGGAATGGGAATACGCCGCTCGTGCTGGTACGCAAACGCGCTACTCTTTCGGCGATAACGAGAGCGATCTGGAGCAATATGCTTGGTACGGCGGCAATTTCCTCACCGGTGGCACTCATCCGGTAGCCACCAAACGCCCAAATCCGTGGGGTTTGTATGACATGCACGGGAATGCTTGGGAATGGGTACAGGATTTTTATTCCGATACCTACTATCAGAAAAGCCCGACTCAAGATCCGCAAGGTCCATCGCAAGGGGACCAACATGTGGTACGCGGGGGTAGCTGGCATAGCACCGCAGATGGCTGGCATTCCGCCATGCGTAAAGGCTATCCGACCGGTTATCGGGGCATCAGTATTGGTTTCCGTGTGGCCATGAACGCAAACGGCAACGGATAAATCATTCCCCCGCCGAACCACAAGCATCTCTTCCATTTAATACAATGATTGGGTGGTGCAATAGTGCTTCAAGAGCACCACTCAATCATTGAAAGCCGAAATAGCTCATGCGCAAAATTCTCATTCTCGGTGCCAACGGCCAAATCGCACGGGTAGCGACTGCACTGTTCCTCGAACGCAGCGATATCCAACTCACTCTCTATCTACGCAAGTCGAATCGCCTGAAACTGACCAATTCCGACCGCCTTCGGATCATCGAAGGCGATGTACTCAATGCGGATGCCTTGGAAGCGGCCATGGCAGCTCAGGATGTGGTCTACGCCAACCTAGCGGGGCGCCTCGAACAACAGGCACAGGCAATCGTGCATGCCATGGACAAGATCGGGCTTAAACGCCTCATCTTCATCAGTTCCATGGGGATCTACGATGAGGTACCGGGTGAACGGCACGGCAGTATTCTGGACCCTTACCGCAAATCGGCTAAGATCATTGAGGACTCTGATCTGGACTACACTTTGATTCGCCCGGCTTGGCTCAATGACCGCGACGAAATCGCCTACGGCATCACCCATAAAGGCGAGCTATTCTCAAATCAGGATGCCACTGTGTCCCGCAAGAGTGTCGCCGATCTGGTCGTCAAGCTCGCCATGACACCCGATCTAGAGATCCGTAACAGTCTGGGCGTACACCACGCCTGAGGTATTTGCGCCGCGATCCTCTTGCCATCAGGGCCTCAACATTCCATATCGATCACCAGGAAGATCGGTCCCACACATGCTTATTTTTGAAACGATCCTTCTGCTGTTGTTAGGCGCGGCCTTACTCTCGATACTGGCGCAGGCCATTCACGTACCCTATCCAACGCTGCTGGCACTCGGTGGCGGCATTATCGCGCTGCTGCCGGGTACGCCACGCCTCGATCTATCCCCCGAGCTGATCCTGGCTCTGTTCGTGGCACCGATTCTGGTCGATGCAGCGCACGATGCCTCGCTACGCGACCTCAAGCGTAACTGGCGACCGATCTTGTCACTCATCCTGGTGGCCGTTGGCCTGACAACGGTGGCGGTGGCGATCACCGCCCGTTGGTTTCTGCCCGATATGCCTTGGGCAGCGGCGGTGGCACTCGGCGCCCTGCTCGCGCCACCCGATGCCGTAGCCGCATTCGCGGTGATGCGACAGGTCTC
>JACSSB010000352.1 GCA_014879435.1 Phycisphaerales bacterium | reverse complement strand
GAAATGCTCGACATCGTAATGGGAGTACTTTTCGCGTACCTCAGAAAACCAGCATTTCCCATACGATAGCGCCAGTAGCCACGGTTTTAACTTGCCCCAATGGTCGCTGTTCTTGTCAATCGAGGCGTTGCGCTCATCACGCTTGCCTGCTGCGTCGAGTTCGGCCAGTTGAGCTACTAGCTGTTGGGATTTGGCAAGCCAGGCTTCCCATTCCGCTTTTGTCCACGGCGTCCAGTTGGGGATGTCCGTATCGGTCGGCAATTTGTGTTCTAAGTCGATGAAGATCACTTGTCCGTCTCCTCGCGCAGGATTTCATCGATAAGTTCGCTCGCGATTCGATCTCGTTCGGCGCGCTGTTCTGGGGTGAGGTTCGGTTGGCGGAGTTTGCGGTACTCCGCCATTTTGCGCACGAACAGCGCGTAATCGGGATCGCGGAAATCGGCGTTGGAGAAGCCCAAATCGGCCAGTTCGGTGGAAAGCCGGATCAATTCCGCGTCTTCTTCCGGCGTGCGCGACAATTGGGCAAATAATTCGTTGCGGCGTAACAGACGCCGTTCGGTCTCCACATCCAGCGTGGATGATAGCCCGAACAGATCGCTTTTCAGCAAGCCAGTCACGCCCATGCCTTGCGGATGTTCGTCCGGCATATCGACCACGGTGCGCTGGCCTTCGCGGCGCAGAATGTGTACCTGTTCGCGGCGCAGACTACCGATCATCATCGGGTCGTGGGTGGTGATCAGAATTTGCGATTCGCCCTGTGCCCGCCCGTCTTTTTCGGTGGTGAGTACGCTTTCGATGTCGTCGAAGTAGCGTAGTTTCCAGAGCGGATTGAGGTGGGTGTCGGGTTCGTCGAGTAGAAACAGGCAGTGGTCTTCGTAGGCTATGCGCATCAGGCCCAGCACCGTCAGCATTTGTAGCTCGCCTTCCGAAAGCTGGGTGAAGCCGATCTTGCCGTCGTGTTCGTCGCGTTTTTTGACGGTGATCCGTATTTCTTCAATCAGGTCGCCGATGTAAGCGCCTTCGGCGTAGCGAAAGAAGCTGTTGTAGCCGCCAACCAGCCTGCCAAGCTCGGCGAGCTTTTCCTGGCTTGGTACAAACAGGTACAACTGTTTTTGTTTTTCGCTGCGGCCACGGAAGTCGATTTGCTTGGTGGCTTCTTGCTCGATGGGTGCCCAGGCGATTTGCCAAAGCTTGTCGAGGAATTCGCTGACGACGTTGCCGTGCGCATACCAGAAGCGCGAGTCGCCCGCGCTGAGATCGAGGTCGTCGAATTTGCCGTTGCGGCGCTTTTCGCGCAGACGGTAGGGTTCCTTGAGCACGAACAGTGCTGATTCCAGCGCTTCGATGTGCAGGTTATCGAGCACTTTTTGGTATATCGGATCGTTGGATAGCAGGCAGGCCAGCAGTACCAGTTGGCTGTGTCCACCCCGGCAGTAGAACAGGCGGCGCAGACGGTCGTCGCCCAGTTGTTGTAGGCGGTTGACTTCGCGCTTTTTGGCCTCTTCGAGGGCGCGAATGCTGGCGTCGCTGCCGTCGAAGTTGTTGAGTAGTTCGGCGGGTATCACTTCTTCGGCGACGATTTCTTGCCGTCGGTTGAAGCGGCGTTGATGCTCTTGGAAGAGTGTTTCGATCCGGTCGTTGCGGCCGGAGTAGTAGGCGAAGATGTGAGAGGGCAGCAGTTCGCGATTTTTGAGCAGGTAGCCTTGGGATTGTGTTTGACCGTCCACCCAGACGAAGGGGCGTTTTTGTTTGGTGGTTATGGCTTCGATGCGGACGATCTGGCCGCGAATACTGTATTCCAGGGTGTAATCGAAGGCGGCGTCGCGGTCGAGGTCGATATCGCGGAATAGGATGATCAGCGCTTCGATGAGGTTGGATTTGCCGGTGCCGTTTTGACCGATGAGGGCGTGGCTGCGGATGGGTTTGCGTGCCTCGTGTTCCCGGCCCGGTATGGGTTCGAGATGGGTGGGGAAGTCCATCACGATATCGCGCAGATTGCGAAAGTGCGGTAGGGCCGAGGTGGCGCAGTTGCATGATGTTAGGCGCTCGTGGCGTCGGTAGGTTTTTCGCGCATTTCGGCCACGGCGGGTTCTTGAATCCAGCCGTGGGCGACTTCGGTTTTGAGTTGGGTGTAAAAGGCGTCGATGTCACCGCCAAAGCGTTGCCAGAGGTGTTTGGCTTCTAGTTCGCCGTTGTGGTGGGCGAGGATGGTGGCGAGCGGGGCTTGGGCTTTGGCGTCGGGAGCAGCACCCAGCCGCAACGGAGCGATCAGTTCGGTTTGGGGGATTTTCACGGGTTCATCTTCTTGCTGTTGTAGGTTGATGCCGGTGAGGGTGGCAACTGCGACATTGGCAAGCAGCGCAGCTAGAGCCTGCTTGCGCTGCAACTGATGTTGCCACTCATCGCATTGAGTGGTGAGATCGAATAGTACGGCAAGAATCGGCCTCTGTTCGTCCGCCGGAGGAATCGGGAGCGGGAAGCTACGCAGTTGTGTCATGTTGATGGATGCGAGGTTTGTCGTTTGCTTCGAGGCTCCAGCAAAGTAGCCTCGTCCAACGCTCGAGTTGAAGACCAGTTCAACCCATCATGGCTTTAGGAGCAGATCGCTCGGCACACGTGCTTTGAAGACGTGGTTCTGATGGAGGCAGTTCTCCACCCCGCCACGCCAGATCGCCGTACGCCCAACCTTGTCCCAATCGCCACCTTCAGTGATCAGCAGGTCACCCTCGTGAACCAAGTACTTGGCTAATTCGTCGCTGGCAATCTCAATCGACTTCAACCCTTTGAGCTTGAAGTATCCTCACTGAACGTTGGCAACGGCTAGGTACGGGCAGACCAACACCGACTTTCCACGCAGGTCTCGCCCCTTGGTGACACCACCGATGATGATGGCCACCTCATCGAAGGCGGCGATGCTCCAGTGCTCGGGGTAAATAGCTTCGTACTCAGCCATGCCGACCAATTTTTGCCGACGCATCAGGCCGTCTTCGATGTACTGCATCCGCAGTTTGGAGCAGTCTGCTTTGATGCGCTCCAGATCGGCAGTGGTTGCAACAGCCTCAGCCAGCAAGCCGCGCACAGCTAGATTCTTCAGCTCGGCGACGACATCTTCCACATCCTCCGGCCCACTAAACAACCACCCGAAATTGGCCTCCAGCCGCTTCCAGCTATCCCGCAATTCATACGGGCTTTGGGCGCTGGCGACGGATTGCAGAATGGATTGGCGTAGGGTGTTTTGTAGCTTGCGGCGCTCTTGCTGCTGTGCCTCCAGCTTGTCGCACAAAGCCATCAGCTCATCGACTTTGGCGACGATGCGGGATTGTTCTTCCTTCGGTGGAATCGGTGTCGGGATTGGTCGCATACCACCCAACGAGATATTGGCGATATTTGTTGTCTGGCTGGCAGATGCACGCATCCTTGCCTGCATGTACGGGCTGCGTAGCACAAGATAAAGATAGTCCGGCTCCAAGACATGTGGTCGGACAGCGGCGATAAAGCCACCAAAGGTCGTGCGTTGTTTGACTGACCTTACCAACGCAACTTTTCCAACCAATTCGTAGCTGTTCGCCATCGAGATCATGGTATCGCCAGTCTCGACCCATTGGTCTTGTCTACTGACAAACTCTGGATCAATGTAAATCAGGTCGTTCCAGTCGATCTCTGATTGAATGTTGCTGGTGCGTAGACATGTCACAGCGCCAGCGACTTGCGTGGTTTGCTTCTTCGAGGCAGGAAAGGTAATGCCCCGTACGATCTCACAGATATTTCCGAGTCGCTCGAATACCCATCCCTTGGGGAGAGAAAAGGCGAGTTCGGCATCATTGATGTTCGGTTGCGGTGTCAACCTTCGTAGCTTGCCAGTTCGGATAAGGTTATCGCGGTAGACTGCAATCTCCGCTAGAAGTACAGCCGCATCTGATGCATTTTGTAACGGTAATAACAACTGGCCACGAATCGCCAAATCGAGCACCAACTCCCGTAACCGTGCCACGCCCCCCGGCGCATTCGCGATATGCCCAAATTCAGCTAAAAACTGCTTCGCATCCATCAGGTATCCTCCCCGTCACGGTTCTCCAGCCGGGCGCGAGAGAGCGTGATGGCCTCATGCAGTTTGGCTTGTAGCACCTCTTTGGGTGGTAGGGCGGTGAGGTATTCAGCGACATGGATGCCACTGGCATTGAGTTCCAACAGTTCGATCTGTTCGCGCTTCTTGCCGCTACACAGGATGATGCCTAGCGGCGGAGCCTCATCCGGCTCTCGGTCGTACTTGGCCAGCCAGCGCAGATACAGCTCCATCTGGCCCTTATATTCGGCCTTGAAATCACCCAGCTTCAGATCAATGGCGACTAAGCGTTTGAGACGGCGGTTATAAAACAACAGGTCGATATAAAAATCATCGTTATCGATCTGGATGCGCTTTTGCCGAGCGATAAACGTAAAACCCGCACCGAGTTCCAGCAGAAACAGTTCCAACTCCCGCAAGATCGCGTCTTCCAGGTCTTTTTCCAGATAGCGGTCATTCAAACCAAGAAAATCGAGAATGTACGGATCTTTCAGTACCAGTGCGGTGCTCAGCTCACCCTGTTCGCGTAAAGCGGCAAGCTCCTGTGCCAATAGTTCATCCGGCTGCTTGGATAAGGCAGTGCGTTCAAATAATTGTGAATCGAAGCGTTCCTGTAGGGTTCGCGTACTCCAACCTTCTTGCTGGCACATTTGCAGATAAAAGTCGCGCTTGAGCGGGTCGGCGATGTAGATCAGCGCTTTGAAATGGGTCCAGCTCAATTGTCTCCACGCTGCGGAGACAATCGCAAGGTCAGGGAAAACTTCGGCAAAGCGCAGCATATGGCGCAGATTCTTGGCCGAAAAACCACGCCCATAATCACTTCCCAGTTGCTTCGCCAGCGTCACAACCACTTGCTCGCCATATTCCGCCCGCTCGCCCTGCAACACCTCGGCGCGGATACGCTGACCGATATGCCAATACAAACCCGTCAAAGCGCTATTCACCACAACGCCTAATTGGGCGCGGCTACCTTCGATCAGTTGCCGTACATCGGTCAATAAAGCCTGCGGGCTGAGTGTGGAGATGGCCTTCACTCCGCCACCTCATCCACAAAATGATGCGCCAGCGCGGCAGCCAATTCCGCCTTCAATTGATTCTCGGTTTCCTCGATCTCGCCCAATAGCTTCTTATATTTCTCCAGCAGCACATCGGGGTCGTGCGTTTCCTCTTCCGGTGCATTGGGATTCTTAAGATCAAGGTTATAAATCGGCCAATACAAGCGGTCGCCCGCCGCCTGCGCATCGCGGGCTTGCAAGCGCAAGCGCTCGATTTGCGAGCGAAGCTGCTCGATCTCTTCCTCTACCGGCTTACGCTGCGTGGCATCTGTTATTCCCTTAATAGAATCTCGCAAATCACGGATACGGTTTTCCAACGCCGAGGCTTCGTTGTCCAGTGCCTGAGCCTGATCCCAATGCGGTTTGGCGGCGGCTTCGGCCTGTTCGCGCCGCGCCTTGAAATCTACTTTCCAAGCCACCTCGTTTTCTACCCGGTCGGCAAAGTCGTTATCTTCTCGCCCCCACCAAGCGATCTCCGGTGCAAATTCTTCAAAGCGGATCGGCTTGGTTTTGGAATAGCTCTTGTAGCCGGGTGGGTAGGGATGCTCGTAGAACCAAATGGTCTCGGTGTAAAAATGTTCGCGGCCATCCTCCACTTTCGCGCCCTTGCTGAAAAACAGCAGGTTGGTTTTGATGGTGGTGTACGGCGCAAATACGCCTTTGGGCAAGCGGACGATGGTGTGCAGCTTGCAATCGCGCAGCAGCAACCGTTTCAACGTCGCCTTGATGCCATCGCCGAACAGAAAACCATCGGGCAGCACCACGGCAGCGCGGCCATTTTCCTTCAGCAATTTTTCGATGATCAAAGACATGAACATATCGGCGGTTTCGCGGGTGCGTAAGTCCGCTGGGTAATCGCTGCCCACGCCTTCATCTTCATAACCACCGAATGGCGGATTGGTGACCACGCAATCCACCTTGTCATGAGCACTCCACTCATTCCAACCAACAGCCAAGGTATTGCGGTGATCCACTTGGCTGGGAACATCGATCCGATGCAACAGCAAATTGGTGGTGCAGAGCAAATGCGGCAACTGCTTTTTCTCAAAGCCACGAATCAGTTCTTGAACGGCTTGCGAATCTTTAGGGCTGGATTTCTCTGTGATTTGATGATTGCGAAAGTGCTCGATGACCGCCGTCAAAAAACCACCCGTACCGCACGCAGGGTCCAGCACCTTCTCGCGCTGTTTCAGGCGCGGGTTGAGCCGATCCACCATGAACTGCGTCAAAGCACGCGGGGTATAAAACTCACCGGCATTGCCCGCACTACGCAAATCGTTCAGAAGCTGCTCATACACATCGCCCAGGCTGGC
>JACSSB010000351.1 GCA_014879435.1 Phycisphaerales bacterium | reverse complement strand
CCGCGCCGAGCGAAGCGGTCACCCTCCATCGGGTGCTGCTGCCCAGCCGTAAACGTTCTACTTGGGCGAGGATCGTGCCGTTCGCTCTGGAAGACCATCTGATCGAGGATATCGAAACGCTGCATTTCGCGTTGGGTGGGGCGGTCGACGAAGGCCATTTACCGGTGGCGGTCGTGGATCGGGCCTTGATGCGTACTTGGTTAGATGCCTGTGCACAAGCGGGCCTGACGCTGAACGCTGTCATTCCAGATTCCTTGTTACTGCCTTGGCAGAGTGGCGAATGGAGTGTGCTGCTGGAAGAGCGACGGGCTTTGGTCCGCATCGGTCGTTGGGAAGGTTTTGCCACTGAACGCGACACTCTGCCGCTGCTACTCAATCAGGCACTCACCGAAGCCGGTGAGGCTAAACCCCAGCGCCTGCGGGTTTGGGGAGATCCTGCGATGGAGTTGGTTGAAACCGCTATCGAGATTGAGCGAGAAGACGCGCTCATCGAGCCATTGCTGCTGTTTGCAGCCAATTATCAGCCCTCAGTCACTTTGAATTTGTTACAAGGTGGCTATATCCAACAAACCCATTGGGGGCGCTGGTTGCGGCCCTGGCGGGTTGCAGCATCGCTGGCGGGAATGATTCTGCTGATCCAAGGTATCGGACTGGCATATGAGCATTGGCGATTGCAACAAGAGCTGACGGCGCTGCGGGCGGAAATCGAACAAACCTATAAAGATGCTGTCCCCAACGCGACCCGAATCGTCAATCCCAGAGTGCAGTTGGAAACACGATTGCGGGAGTTAGCACCGAGCGGTGGAGACGATTTTCTGGGACTGCTCTTTCAGGGTGCGCAACCGCTGACTAATTTTCCAAGTATCACCTTAGGTGGCCTGAGCTACCACGACGGACAATTGGATTTGGCGCTGGAAGGCGGTGATCCAGCGATGCTGGATCAGCTCCGACAGCAGCTCGATCAGCAACCGGGATTAGGTATGAGTATGCGCACCACCCAGCGTGATGGTCAGATGGAAAGTAAAATTACCCTGACAAAGAAGCCATCCTCATGAAAGCTTGGTGGGAAACCCTTAGTATCCGTGAGCGCTTGCTCATCATCGGAGGGCTGGGTTTGACGCTGATACTGTTGGGCTATGTACTGGCATGGGAACCGTTCCAAACCAGCTACCACCAACTCCAGCAACGCACCGCCGAGCAACGCACTGAGCTGATCTGGATGCGGCAGGCGGCACGGGAAGTCAAGCGGCTCAGCGGCATCACTGGTGCGCCCCCCGTTGGCGATAGCCGCTCCTTGTTTACGCTGGTGGATCAGACCGTGCGGGCGGCGGCATTGACCAATGCCATGAAACGGGTTACACCCCAGGGCGAGGATAAGCTCAGCGCACAATTGGATGGGGTCGAGTTCGATAAATTGATTTCCTGGCTGGGAACACTGGATGATCACCGCATCAGCATTGTCAATTTGAATGTTGATCGTGCCAGCACCGCTGGGTTGGTGAATGCGCGCATCATCCTGCAGGGAGTCCGACAGCCATGAAACAGTTTTTGCGTTATGGTTTGCTGGGCTTGCTGGCATTTTTGTTGTTTTTGCCGCTATTGGCACCAGCTGGGCTGATGGTGGATCTGTTCGGCAAGCAGATGGGCTTCAGTGTAGAGACCATTGAAGGCTCCACCACCGCTGGTTCCGCTCAGGGAGTACGCTGGCGGGAGCTGTCCATCAAACGCTTAAGCTGGAACTGGCGGCCGCTCGCTCTGCTGGGAGGATGGCTGGAGTTCCAGCTGGATGCCGACGATCCCGAGGCTAAACTGATGGGAAACGTTGCGGTCGGATGGGGTGGTCGATTGCGGTTTCAGGATTTCAGTGGCCACCTGCCCATGGTTAAACTGAGCGAACTGGCCAGACAACCTAAGTTGCCGTTGCAAGGAATCGTGAAATTCGATCTACAAGAACTACGCCTGAGCGCTTCCGGTCAGCCGCAGTCCGCTGAAGGCAGAGTGAATGTGATGAACTTGCGTACCATGCTCAATCGCCCGCTGGATCTTGGTGATTTCACGGTGCAACTCAATCCGGCCGCGCCAGAAGGTATCCAAGGCATGATCAAGGACAGCCGTTCGCCACTGACGCTGGAAGGTGTCTTGGACGTAGCACCCGATGGTCGTTATCGTTTCCGTGGAACGGCTGCAGCCCGTGACGCAAGTAGCCAGCCCTTCTTGCGCCAAGCGCTGAGCTTGCTAGGGCCACCCGGCAGTGACGGTCGCTGGAAGTTGGATTTTTCCGGCGTCCTGAGCCGCTAAAAACCGTAGATGGTCAGCTCAGGTACCAGGCACAAATCTTATTGTTGCTCAACATAAACTTGACAAGTGGTAGTTTTTTGTTTCATTTTCGAGGATATTATTGTCCCCATCATGGAATGGTGGCTATTCCTCTCTCTTCCCAAACATGCCTTCACCACGCGACCCAACAGAAATGACCCAGGGAGCAATATCGATGCTACGACAATCGCGAGGATTATTGACTCTTTTGATCTCGTTGGTGCTGGTGGCTTGTACCAGTGAGCCAACGCGCGCACCGGTCAAGCTGCCTACCAATACCAATAATCTTTCCGTCAGTACTGCGGCGTTTCCGTCGCCCCCGGAACTGCAGCCGCAAGTTGAGTTTTGGCGCAAGGTCTATGGCGTTTGGGGACGGGGTCAGGTCGCGCTACATGATGATCGTTACATGGATATCATCTACGGAGTGATCACCCTGCCGGGTTCGGTGGGTGAAGGCCAAAACGCTGAACAAAAGGATTTCGTCAAGGAGCATTTTGAGACTTTGCGAGACATGCTCCGTCAGGTGGAATTCAAAACCGCCACCAATGCGCCACTGACCCCCAGTGAACAGTCACTGGTCAATCATATCCGTAGAAGCAGCGGTGGTCCCAGCGCCATTGCTGGTGCCAGTGAGCGGTTACGTAGCCAGCGCGGGATGCGCGAGCGTTTCAAGCGCGGCCTGGAAATCAGCGGCCGCTACGATGCAGTGTTTCGTAACGTATTTCGTGAAGCCGGCCTGCCCGAAGATTTGGCTTATCTGCCACATGTCGAATCCTCCTTTCAGAACCATGCCGCTTCTTCGGTTGGCGCCGTGGGCATGTGGCAATTTATGCCGAGTACCGCGCGGCAATACATGATACTGAACAAAGTCGTAGACGAACGACGTGATCCCGTGGCATCGGCGCAGGGGGCGGCCCAATATCTGAGAAATGCCCATGAACGCCTCGGCAGTTGGCCGCTGTCATTGACCTCGTACAATCACGGGGTTGGTGGTATGCAGCGTGCCCAACAGGCTTTTGGCAATGATTTTGGGTCTATTGTGAAACGATATTCGGGGGCAAATTTTGGATTTGCATCACGAAACTTCTATGCTGAATTCCTAGCGGCTCGCGATGTTGCCCGCAATCCCCAGTATTTTTTCCCCGAAGGCGTCAACTACGAGCAGCCCTTGAACCTGGATCAAATTCGGTTGAGGCAATCGGTATCCGCGCCAATGCTGGCCAATTACTATGAAGTCAATTTATGGGAATTGGTCGAACTGAATAAGGCATGGAAGCCAGGGGTACAAGATGGGCAAATTTCACTGCCCGCCGGTACCAAGGTCTGGCTGCCCGCTGGGACGGTGTCACGCTTGGCGCAACGGGGTACCGCCGACCGGGCGCTGGCGTTGGCCGAACCCGTTAACACGGCCCGTTTGCGCTGATGATGGTTTCTTGATTCCTGTCCCCTTCGCTAAGGGGGCGGCTGAACAGTTATAAAAAAACCCTCCCATATAGGGAGGGTTTGATAAGGTCTTAATCAGGCAAGCGTAGTCAACTCAATTTTCTGAGTAATTCCTTTGCCTGTTGCTGTTGCGCATTGCTGCCTTCCCGTAATACTTCTTCCAGCAGGCCACGTGCTCCTACCTGATCACCCATATCCAGATAGGCCGTAGCCAGATCCAGCTTGGTTTCCACATAGTCGATGGATGCTCCTTGTCCCTCGATAGTGAGCATACCGTCCGTTTCCATCTTACCCAGATCAAGGGTTTCATTGCCGATCTCACGCAAATCCTGGTCCAGAGTCAACGGTTCGACGGGCATATCATGGGTGACATCCGCGAATTCGAATTTCTGAGAGGGTGGCGGCGTGGACAGCGGTTCGATCTGCTGCACCGATAATAACGGCTCGGATTCGAGCTGCTGGAGTGTCATCGGTGATGGTTTGATCGGTTGAGGCGCAGTCACTGGCCCGAACGCATCATCAAGAGCCGTCAGTGACGGTAGGTCAAGGGATGCGCTTGGTTTATCTGACTGCAATTCCAAGGGCGGTAGATCAGGTTTTTGTCGTGCGGTGTTTTCCAAACCCAGATCACCAAAGTCAAAATCCAGGTTATCCAGCCGCAGCTCGGAAGGCAGGTCTATTGTGGATTGGCCAGAAGGCTTTTTCGGTGTGGGTGCTGCTTCCTGGAATGGATTGACGGTGGAACGGACCACCGAAGCCGTGGGAGGCTCGGTATCGGGTAAAGGGGGTGTTTCCAGTTTCCGTACCTGAGGAGAAGGAGCATCGTGCCCATCCGTCG
The DNA here is from genome assembly GCA_014879435.1 of Phycisphaerales bacterium. GTDB lineage: Bacteria > Pseudomonadota > Gammaproteobacteria > Competibacterales > Competibacteraceae > Competibacter. The sequence goes on along the minus strand of JACSSB010000351.1, from coordinate 1,865 downwards.
CCATGTCGTCGCTTAGCCCAGTATCAATCTCCTTGAGCAATTCGCCAATCGGTTTGGGCATTGTGGGCATGGGCCCGGTTGAAATTGCTCGTTCGGCTGGATCTGGGACATTCGAATCCGCAGCGGCAAGTCGTGGCCGTGCGGAACGTAGCTCATTGATCCGTGTGCGTATCTCCGCAGCATCAGGTTCGGGCGAAGACTCGGGAATGATGGCAGGTGATGCTTCCATCTCAGCTGATGGTTGCTTCGACTTAGCAGTCCACCGCAGAATTAGAAACAATGCCAATATAATCAAGGTAATGGCGGCCAAGAGCACTGGATTGTTCAGCCATTCGAAATAGCTTTGCTCCGGTTGTGCGATCTGTGGCGGCTTGACAGCCAATGGTGCTTGAACCTGTGGTGGCTTCGGTTGAGCCACAGGAGGCGACGGTGGTGGCTCTGGTTGCACGGGTGACGGAGATGCCGATCCTTGCTCCGCTGGCATCGACCCTGCTGGTGCCGATCCTACTGGTGCTGACCCTACCGGTGTTGACTCTGCTGGTGCCGACCCCACTGGCGTCGGTTCTGGTGCTGCTTGCGGGATGCTGCCTTGAGGGACAATCTCCTGCAAGGGCTGAGTCGGTACCGGTAATGGCGGTGGTAGAGATTCTGCAACTGGCGGCGACGAAGGCGCTGCTGCAACCGGTGGTAGGGATTCTGCAACTGGTGGTGATAAAGATGCTGTAACCGGTGGTGATGCAGATTCCGTAACTGGTGGTGACGAAGGTGCTGCAACCGGTGGTGATACAGGTTCCGCAGCCGGTGGTGACGAAGGTGCTGCAACCGGTGGTGATACAGGTTCCGCAGCCGGTGGCAAGGATTCTGGTACCGACGAAGTCACCGGTGGGATAGGTTGTGTTGAGGTTGATTCGGGTGGCGCTGGTCCCGGTCCCGGTCCCGGTTCTAGTTGAGCAGGGGGCGATTCGGGCGGCGCTGACGCGAGTGTGGCTTGATCCGAAGTGGATGGCGTGGGAACGCCTTGTACCCCTAACGCTTGTGGAGTCGGAACCTTCAACATGGCACCGACGCGAAGTGCGTTTGGATTACCGTTGATAAATGCTTCCGGGTTGCCTGCCAGCAGGATCGCCATCATTTCTGGTAATTTGATGGTGGTCGAGGGGCGAATTCGATTGGCGATCCCGGTCAAGGTTTCACCGGATCGAATCGGTCCATAGGGCGTAGCCCCTTCAAAGCTCACTGGTGGAGCCGGTGGTAATCCCAATTTCGGTGGTGCGGCGGCTGGTGACGCTTCGACCGGTGGCGAAACCACGACGGCTTGTGGGGGAGGCGGTGGTAATCGACGGTTTACATACAATTCTGGATCGAGCTGGATCGGGAATCCCCGCAGCAACCGACCACGCGGCCAAGTCAATTCCAGTAGCAAGGTAAAGTTCGGTTCGCGGATCGGCTCGGTCGAACTGATTTTGAGAACATTTGGGCCGCCGGGCGGGGCTTGCACCGAAAAACGTAACTTTGAAAAAAAGTCGTAGCGTTCAATCTTGGCCCAATCGAAGTCCTGTTGACGTGGGACTCGCACGGTCAGGCCGAGTAATTCGGCGGGATTGCTGCTGATCAGAGGGATTTCGGCTTCAAAGTTCTGATTGAGCGCCGAACGCACCTCAACAGGGCCGACACCCAGGGCAAAGGCGCACAATGGCACCACCAGCCCGGCCAGAAGGGATAGTCGGATTAATATCCTGGTCGGCATGAACTGTCTCCATTCCGCCGCCGGAGCCTCGTTGCACCGACGGGATTGGCTTGGATGTGGTCGCTGATAGAGGTCGGCGACCTTCCCGCTTCGAGTGAGCGAACGATCAAGTGATCGA
>JACSSB010000348.1 GCA_014879435.1 Phycisphaerales bacterium | reverse complement strand
CCGCCCTTGGCCTCAGTCGCAGCACGAGCAGCCAATTCCTTGCAACCACCACTGGCCGGAATCAGGCCCACTCCAGCCTCGACCAGACCGATCTGGCTTTCCAGCGTCGCTACCACGCGGTCGCAGTACAGCAAGAATTCGCAACCACCGCCCAGAGCCAGCCCTTGCACCGCCGCCACGACCGGAATCGCCGCATAGCGTAGCGCGTGGGTGGTCTGCTGGAATTTGGCAGCGACTTGCGCCAACGCATCGCCAGCACCGCCCTGCAACGCGGACATGATTACCGAAAGATCCGCCCCAGCACTAAATGGCGCTTCGGTCTGCCACAGCACCAGCGCCTCAAAGCGCTGTTCGGCAATGGCCAGCGCTTCTAAAACTCCATCCAGCACCGCATCATCAATGAGGTGTATCTTGCTCTTGAAGCCGAGCACAGCGATCCCGTCACCACTAGTCCACAGCCGCACGCCCGCATTCTCAAACACAGTCTCGCCGTAATGCGGCGGCGCTTCGCCCAATACCTGTTCGGGATAAAGCTGACGCTGGTAAACCGGCAAAGTCGAGCGCGGCTTGTAAGTATCTTCGGCCGCCGAATAGGAACCTTCGGCGCGGTGCACACCATCCACCCGCTTCACCCAGGCTGGTAACGGCGTCGGTGCCATAGTCTTACCGGCCGCGATATCCTCTTCGATCCAGGTTGCAACCCGTTCCCAACCCGCTGCCTGCCAGATTTCGAAAGGCCCCAAGCTCCAACCGAATCCCCAACGGAGAGCGAAATCGACATCGCGCGCGGTGTCGGCGATTTCCGCTAGCCACTGCGCCGCATAGTGGAATACATCGCGCTGCACCGCCCACAGGAACTGTGCCTGCGGCAGCGCACTGGCACGCAACGCAGCCAATTTTTCAGCAGGATCGCGGATCTTCAGCAGCGCCTTCACCGCCTCATCCACTTGAGCATCGACGTTCCGATACTCTCTGGTCGCCAGATCCAAGACTTGCCGACCCTTGGCGGCGTAGATGCCAGCACCGGTTTTTTGACCCAATGCGCCCTTTTCGATCAGTGTGTTCAGCCAAGTGGGCACGGTGAAATAGTCACGCCAGGGGTCTTCCGGCAGCGCCAGCGCCGTGCCCGCCAAGACATGGCCCATCGTATCCAGACCGACCAGATCGGCGGTGCGATAGGTGGCACTCCTGGCTCGACCGATAGCAGGACCAGTCAGGGCATCCGCCAAATCCAGGTCCAACCCGAACGCTTGGGTATGATGCATGACCACGGCCATGGCAAACACCCCGACCCGATTGGCGACGAAGTTCGGCGTATCTTTGGCCCGGACCACACCCTTGCCCAAAGTGGTGACCAGGAAGGTTTCCAGCAGATCGAGCAGGACCGGATCGGTAGTCCGACATGGAATCAGTTCGACCAGCGGCATGTAGCGCGGTGGATTGAAAAAATGAATCCCACAAAAACGCGCCCGCTGATTCTCGGGTATCGATTCGGCCAATAGCTGTAAGCGCAAACCGGAGGTATTGGTCGCTAAAATCGCCCGTTCGCTGAGATAAGGCGTGATCCGTCGGTATAGATCGGCTTTCCAGTCCGGGCGCTCGGCGATGGCTTCGATCAATAAATCGCAATCGCGCAGTTGCTCCAGATGTTGATCGTAATTGGCCGCTTGAATCAGTCCGACCCGCTCCTCAACCGTCAGTGGTGCGGGGTTCATCTTGCTGAGATGGGCGATGGCTCCAGTAGCGATTCCATTGGGATCGCCGTTCTTGGCCGACAGGTCGAACAACACTACCGGAACGTCGGCGTTGGCCAGATGTGCAGCGATCTGCGCGCCCATGACTCCCGCGCCCAAAACCGCTACCCGACGAATGGATGCCGCACTATTCATATTTTTATGGTTCCTCCTGAGTCTTTCGTGGACACTCGATTTCGCTTGATCACCCAGCCAGCAGATCTTCGATTCCGGCTGTGTCGAACGGCCAATCCAGCTCTTTTCCGTTATCAATCCGGCGCAAAACCGGAATGCGGACCCCATAGCGATCCAGCAATTCTGCATCATCGGCGATCTCGATCATGTCAATCCGAGTCACCCAATGTTGGAGCAAAGCCTCAGCTTGCTCACACAGATGGCAGCCACAGGTGGTGTACAGCGCCAGAATCGGCTCGATTTGCTGGAGTTTCATGCGGCTCCCCACATTGCAAGAAATCGTCCTACTTGTGTTTCCGTTCTACTGTCCCCTCCTGACGAGGGCTATTATTATCATACGCATTCATAACCCTATCATTCGCTCAAAGGACTTCATCCCCGTACACGCATGGCCAGATTGCTGCATGAACTCATTTTCGAACAGGCCGAACGCAACCCCGCTGCTACCGCGATCGTCCACCAGCAAACCCATTCCGATTACGCGACCTTGGCCACTTTGGTGCAAGCCGTGGCCCGAGGTTTGCTGGCGCTCGATCTGAACCGGGGGGAACGGATCGCCGTCTACCTGCCGAAACGCTTGGAAACCGTCGCCACGTTGTTCGGCGCCGCACGAGCTGGCGGGGTATTCGTACCGATCAATCCCCTGCTCAAAGCCGAACAAGTCACCCATATCCTGCGTGATTGCAATGTGCGAATCCTGGTCACAGCCCAGGCGCGGGCGGAGCTGCTCGAACCGGCGCTGACTCACTGCCCCGACTTGCACAGTCTGGTACTGGTCGATGCCACGCCCACCACCCGCCGCCATGTGCACCATATTCAGGTCATCGACTGGTCCGAGCTACTGACTCTGGACAGCCGTCGCTCCCCAACAGCGGCAATGATCGATATCGATATGGCGGCCATCCTGTATACCTCCGGCAGCACCGGCAAACCGAAAGGCGTCGTATTATCGCACCGCAACATGATGGCAGGTGCCCAGAGTGTGGTCGATTATCTGGGCAACCATGCCGATGATCGTATTCTGGCGATACTGCCTTTCAGTTTCGACTATGGCCTCAGCCAAATGACCACCGCCTTTAGCGTCGGGGCGTGTGTGGTACTCATGGATTATCTGTTACCGCGTGACGTGGTGAACACCGTGGTTCGCGAGCGGATTACCGGATTGGCAGCGGTGCCTCCGATGTGGGTGCAACTGGCGCAACAATCCTGGCCGGAAGCGGCGATAGACAGCTTGCGCTATCTCACCAATTCCGGCGGTGCCATGCCGCGTGCCACCTTGATCGCGTTGCGCCGGGCCTTGCCCAAGACCACGCCCTTCCTCATGTACGGTCTGACCGAGGCTTTTCGTTCCACCTATCTACCTCCGACTGAAATCAAACGTCGCCCAGACTCCATCGGCAAGGCCATCCCGAATGCTGAAATCCTGGTGGTACGCGAAGATGGTTCACTCTGTGCACCCGGTGAACCCGGCGAACTGGTGCATCGTGGGGCACTGGTCGCGTTGGGTTACTGGAATGATCCGGTCAATACCGCCGAGCGCTTCCGCCCGGCACCGGGTCAAAACCCCGGTCTGCCTCTAACCGAACTGGCGGTCTGGTCCGGCGATACCGTGCGTAGCGATGAAGAAGGCTTTCTGTATTTCATTGGGCGCAAGGACGACATGATCAAGACCTCCGGCTACCGAGTCAGTCCGACCGAAGTCGAGGAAGTGCTATACAGCAGTGGTCAAGTAGCCGAAGCAGCGGCACTGGGTATCCTCCATCCAACGCTGGGTCAGGCCGTAGTGGCGGTGATCAAAGCGATGGATGGCAATTTCAGTGAAAATGAACTGATCGCCCAGTGTAAACAGCATCTACCCAACTTCATGGTGCCCTTACGGGTCATCACCCGTCATGAAGAGTTGCCGCGTGGCCCTAATGGCAAGATCGACCGCAAACGTCTGGCCGAGGAATTGCGTACCTTGTTTCAGGATTTGCCACCGTGACCACCGCGCGTCCTACGCACTGGCCCATGGACTCCTTTCCAGTGATCGACGACTGCTTGTGGATCGGGGGTATGTCACTGATACAACTGACAGCGCGAGTCGGACAAACTCCGTTTTATGCCTACGACCGTCGCTTACTGGATCAAAGGGTAGCGCTGCTGCGGCAAACGTTACCGTCAGCGATTGAATTGCACTACGCCATCAAAGCCAATCCGATGCCCGCATTGGTCCAGCACATGGCCAACTTGGTGGATGGCTTGGATGTCGCTTCGGCTGGAGAGCTGAAAATCGCGCTGGATAGCGGCATGGAACCCAAGCGCATCAGTTTCGCCGGCCCCGGCAAACGCCCGGCGGAACTAGCCACCGCCATCGCCGCTGGAGTAACGCTTAATCTGGAATCAGCCGGTGAATTGGAAATCGTCGCCCAGTTGCACCGAGCACCGGGACCGCGCCCACGAGTGGCAGTACGCGTTAACCCGGATTTCGAGTTGAAAGCTTCCGGGATGAAGATGGGCGGCGGCCCTAAACCCTTTGGGGTAGACGCCGAGCAAGTACCGGATCTACTACGGCGGATCGGGGAATTAGCGCTGGATTTTCAAGGTTTCCATATCTTCACCGGCTCGCAAAATCTGCATGCGGCGGCCATTGTCGAGGCTCATGATCGGATCTTCGAGCTGGCGTTGCGCTTGGCAGCCGATGCGCCAGGACCGGTGCGCCTGCTGAACATTGGCGGCGGCTTCGGTATTCCTTACTTCCCCGGCGACAAGCCGCTGGATCTAGAACCCATCGCCGCCAATCTGCAACGCTGGCTGCCACAGGTAAAAGAACGACTGCCCCAAGCGCAGGTGGTGCTGGAATTTGGGCGTTATCTGGTCGGCGAGGCTGGAATTTACGTGGCCGAAGTGGTGGATCGCAAAATCTCGCGTGGCCATACTTTTTTGATCACTAACGGCGGTTTGCATCATCACCTAGCGGCGTCCGGCAACTTTGGTCAAGTCATTCGCAAGAATTATCCGGTGGCGGTCGGCAACCGCATGGCTGGTACTGAGCGAGAAGTGGTTTCGGTAGTTGGGCCACTGTGTACGCCGCTGGATATTCTGGCCGAGCGCATGGAATTAGCAAAAGCCGAAGTCGGTGACTTGATCGTAGTGTTTCAGTCAGGGGCTTATGGCTTGACCGCCAGTCCGAGCGCTTTTCTCAGTCATCCCGCGTGCCGGGAGGTGCTGGTGTAAAGGTAACCGTTCAGTTCCCCCTTTAGCAAAGAGGGGCTAGGGGGATTTGAGTCTAGGTTGCTGTGCAAAATCCCCCCCGACCCCCCTTTTTCAAAAGGGGGAGTTAATGCTGACATCTGCTGCTTCCTCAATAATCTGCTGGTAAGGCTTGGCTGGTTTGAGTAGAAGCGCGGCACTTTGCTCGGCGCGGCGCGGACAAGCGGGCAGACAAGTCGCCAGATAATTCAGGGCCGCCTCGCGTAGAGCCTGACCCTTCTTCGCCGGATCATCCATTGCCGGATCACTCAGCACCGCCGCTGCCCAAGGATAGAGCGGATCTTGATCGAATCCGCTACCCAATACGAAAGCCAAGGCCAGATAATTCATCATACCCAGTTCGGTACTCACTCCGTGGCGCTTGGCGGCTTCGTAACCGGAACGAACTACGGCATGCAACATCTTCTCGTTGAGTGCTTGGTATTTTTCCGGGGCCAAGCTTTGCAGCAATAACAGCACGCGATGACCAAAGCTGGGCGCGGCGGGCAAGCCCTCGAATATCTGCGGGTGGCGCAGCACACTCAGCGTCTGTCGTAGAAATTCGTTATTCGGTCCCACTGTCCGATCCAAAAAAGCCATCGCCTGCGTGTATGCAGCTTCGATGCGGGTATCGGGCGTTTCCGGTGGAGATGCCGCTTTGCTGTGCTCAGGCGAGGTGGCTGGCGTACTCGACGTTTGTAGGGATTCCGGCGCTTGCGCTTCTTCGGATGAAGGTACGGGAGGTTGTAGCGGCGGCATCCAAGCTAATTGCGGATCTTCATCGAAGCCGCTGCCCAACAGGAACATCAAGGCGAGATAGCGGTACAAGCCACGCTCGGTCTGCAAACCTCGGCTTTCGGCCCGTTGCAGACCGTAGCGCAAGACTTGATTCATCTGAGCGGGACTCAAAGCAGCGGTCTGTTCCGGGAAAAAAGTCTGCAGATACTCCAGCAAACCCGCCTCAAAGCGTTGCGTCGCAACCTGTTCAAAAACCTCCATTTGGGATTGGCGCATCACCAGCATGGCTTACTCCTTTTCCGGGTCTCGGCGCGATTCGTGTGTCTGGGGTCGCTCCGCAGTCTTCAGTTCGACGCACTCACGGCGCAACCGACCTTCGACGAACTGGAATTTCAGCAACGCACCGTCTTCATCCTCGCACAGCAAACAACTGATCGGGCCGAACAGGGTCTGCAGATCCTCGGCGTCACAACTCGGTAGATAGACCCGCAGTACCCGAGGATCGTAATAACGAAAATACAGTGGGCGACCGTCTGGATCGTACACCATGTTCAGATTGCACAAATGTTCGCGCATCGGCCGCCAATCGCTCCGTGCGAGCGCGAAGATGCCCCAATGCCG
>JACSSB010000399.1 GCA_014879435.1 Phycisphaerales bacterium | reverse complement strand
GTAGACGCGCTGGATTTAGGTTCCAGTGGGGTAACCCGTGAGAGTTCGAGTCTCTCCTTTCGCACCATTTACTGCCATGCGTCCGTGTAGTATTTGCCTAGTCACTGAATTATTGAAGACAGGCAGGGTGGGCGATTTGCAACACATGACGATTAACAAACTTGAGGTGGATCAATGCAGGTTTCAGTTGAGAAGCTGAATGATCTGGAGCGCCGGGTGACCGTACAGTTGCCCGCCGAGCAACTCACCAAGGAAATCCAGGATCGCTTGTTGTCGCTATCCCGGCGTGTCAAGGTGGATGGATTTCGCCCAGGCAAAGTACCGCTTAAGTTGATCCAGCGGATGTACGGCGACCAAGTGCGCTATGAGGCCATGAGTGAGCTGATGGAGCACAGCCTGCAGAAAGCACTGCTTCAGGAAAAATTGCAGCCCCTGGGTGGCCCAAAGATTGAGCCAAAAAACCTTGAAGAAGGGCAAGACCTGGAATATTGCGCGACTTTCGAGGTTATGCCCGAGTTTGAGTTGAGCGGCTTGGAAAGCATCAAGGTCGAGCGGCCCATAGCGGAAGTGACCGAACAAGATATCGATCATCTGATTGAAACCTTGCGTCAACAGCGGGTTATCTGGAATGTGGTGGAACGTCCGGCTCAGGACGGTGATCGTGCTCGGATCGATTTCGTCGGCACCATCGATGGCCAGGAATTCGCGGGCGGCAAGGCCGAAAATACCCCTGTAGTGTTGGGTAAAATGGCGATGCTCAAGGATTTTGAAGAGCGGCTGCTAGGGTTGGGTGCGGGAGCAGAAACGGAATTCGACCTGACGTTCCCTGATGATTATCACAATCAGGGTGTGGCTGGTAAGACCGCGCATTTCCACGTCAAGCTGCATGCGGTGGAAGAGGCAATCTTGCCTGAAGTAGACGAGGCTTTTGCCGAAAATTTTGATATCAAGGAAGGTGGTATTACCGCGCTTCGGCAAGCATTGCGTGAAAATATGGAGCGCGAATTGCGTGATGGTATCAAGTCTCGTATCAAACAACAGGTGATGCGAGGGTTGTTGGAAGCCAACGAGATTCCATTGCCACAAGTGCTAGTTCAATTCGAAATTGAGAATTTGGCTCGGCAGTTACAATTCCCGGCCGATACCGATGAAGAGCGTTCTCGCCAACTCAAGGAGCAGCTTCTAGGAGCGGAGGCGCGGCGGCGGGTGGCATTGGGTTTGCTGATTTCTCGCTTGGCGGACGCGCACGAGATCAAAGTGGACGAGCAGCGTCTTCAAGATCATCTGCAAGCGCTCGCCGCCACCTATCAAGAGCCGGAAGAGGTACTGCGCTGGTACCAACAAACACCACGAATGCTCGATAATGTGCGTGCACTAGTGCTTGAAGACCAAATCGTGGATTGGCTGCTTGAACGAGCACAGGTGGCCGATAAATCCAGTACCTTCAGCGAAGTCATGAATCCCAGCAAGCAACCGGTTGAACCCGCCGTTCAGGAGCTCTCCGAATGAGTGGAAATGGTGCCACCAGCGTTCAAGCTCTTAACCTCGTGCCGATGGTGATCGAACAGACCGCACGTGGTGAGCGGGCCTACGATATCTATTCCCGCCTGTTGAAGGAACGCGTGATATTTTTGGTGGGGCCTGTTGAGGATTATGTTGCCAACTTGGTAGTGGCGCAGTTGTTGTTTCTGGAAGCGGATAATCCGGATAAGGACATTCATTTTTATATCAATTCGCCGGGAGGGTCAGTCAGTGCCGGCCTGGCAATTTACGATACCATGCAGTTCATCAAGCCAAATGTCAGCACCATGTGCGTGGGTCAGGCAGCCAGCATGGGCGCGCTACTACTGGCCGGTGGTGCGGCGGGTAAGCGTTTTTGCCTACCGCATTCACGCATTATGATCCATCAACCGCTGGGTGGTTTTCAGGGGCAGGCCAGCGATATCGACATTCATGCCCGGGAAATTCTGCTGGTTCGAGATCGGCTCAACCGGATTCTGGCCAGACATACCGGTCAGGCCATCGAAAAAATCGCCATCGATACCGATCGCGATAATTTCATGGGTGGCGCTGAGGCGGCCGAGTATGGCCTGATCGACGCAGTGTTGAGCCAGCGAGTCCCGTTAAGCTGACAAATCTATGCGTGGGTTCTGGTATCGGTTCAAGGTCATGAGCCGATACTGCGACGCTCTGCGACCCCTATTGTGCGGTGCTCTGTGGCGCACCGTCCTACCCGGTCCAATGATCGCGCGATGATGAGGAAGGCACTATGAGCAAAGACCGAAGTGACAGGGGCGATGACGACAAGCTGTTGTATTGTTCCTTTTGTGGCAAAAGTCAGCATGAGGTGCGCAAACTCATCGCGGGACCGAACGTGTTCATCTGTGATGAATGCGTCGAGCTGTGCAATGACATTATCCGTGAGGAGATGGAAGAAGCAGCTCCTGCTGCTTCCAACAAGCTACCCAAGCCACAAGACATCAATCAGGTTCTCAATGAATACGTCATCGGTCAGGAGCGCGCCAAGAAGGTGCTTGCCGTTGCCGTCTACAATCACTACAAGCGCCTAGAGTTGCAACGCGCTGGTCGTGCTAAGAGCGCTGAAGTGGAAGTGGCCAAGAGCAATATTTTGCTGATTGGCCCCACTGGATCGGGTAAAACCCTGTTAGCCGAAACCTTGGCGCGCTTTCTGAATGTGCCGTTTACCATCGCCGATGCCACGACCCTGACTGAAGCGGGCTATGTCGGTGAGGATGTGGAAAACATCATCCAAAAATTACTTCAGAAATGTGATTACGATGTCGAAAAAGCGCAGACCGGTATCGTTTACATCGATGAGATCGACAAGATTTCACGCAAGTCCGATAACCCCTCGATCACCCGTGATGTATCGGGTGAGGGTGTGCAGCAGGCTCTGCTCAAACTGATTGAAGGTACTGTGGCTTCGGTCCCTCCGCAGGGTGGGCGTAAGCATCCCCAGCAGGAGTTCCTGCAAGTGGATACCACCAACATCCTGTTTATTTGCGGTGGTGCCTTTGCAGGACTGGACAAGGTGATTCGCAGTCGTTCTGATCAAGGTGGAATCGGATTTTCGGCGGACGTCAAGGCTAGGGATAACGATAGGAGTTTCGGTGAGATCCTGATGGAAGTCGAACCGGAGGATTTGATCAAGTACGGATTGATCCCGGAGTTCGTTGGTCGTTTGCCGGTGGTCGCCACCCTGACTGAGTTGGATGAAGCTGCACTAGTACGGATTCTCACCGAACCCAAGAATGCGGTTATCAAGCAGTTCGGCAAGCTATTTGAGATGGAAGGCAGCGAACTGGAATTTCGCGAGGAAGCCTTGCGAGCGATTGCGCACAAGGCGATGGAGCGCAAGACGGGAGCTCGTGGGTTACGTACTATTTTGGAGCATGTCTTGCTCGATACCATGTATGACCTGCCTAGTATGCAGAATGTCCATAAGGTGGTGATCGATGATTCTGTGGTCGAAGGCCACGCCAAGCCGTATTTCATCTACGAAAACGTCGAACGGCGCGTAGCTGCGCACGATTAGCCCCTGCAATTCTCTGATCGATGCCTGAGGTTGCGAATCAGGCTGACAGATTGGCACTTTGTGCGCGTGTGCCATGCACGATTGAACATGATGACCTGATGGAGGAAACCCGATTGCAGCTCCCGGTTTCCCGGATCGCTATGCTCCTCTCTTATCGCCTGGCTCCACAACGGAGGGTCTGCCATGAAGCAGAACGAAACCAATCCCGATAGTTTGTCTAGTCATGCGTTGATGCCAATGCTGCCGTTGCGCGATGTGGTGGTTTATCCCCACATGGTGATCCCATTATTTGTTGGTCGAGAGAAATCGATCCATGCGCTTGATCTGGCCATGCAGAGCAACAAGCGTATTGTCCTGGTGGCGCAAAAGAATGCCGAGGTAGACGATCCGCAAACGCAAGACGTCTACATGATCGGGACGTTGGCGAATATTCTGCAGTTGCTGCGGCTACCCGATGGCACGGTCAAGGTACTGGTGGAGGGTAGCCAGCGGGTAGGTATCCATCGTTTTACCGAAACCCAGGACTGCTTCATTGCCGAGGTGTCGTTGCTGGAGCCTGCGCTGGATCAAGGGGAAACCCAGGAAATTCAGGCATTAGTGCGTTCACTGCTCAATACCTTTGATCAGTATGTAAAGCTCAATAAGAAAATTCCTAGTGAAGTGCTGACTTCGGTATCTGGCATTGATGATCCCAGCCGGTTGGCAGATACCATTGCTGCTCATATGGCGCTGAGATTGGATGAGAAGCAGAAAGTGCTGGAAATGCAGGATCTGCGCGAGCGGCTTGAACACCTGCTGACCTTGGTAGAGGGTGAAATCGATATTCTTCAGGTCGAAAAGCGCATCCGGGGTCGTGTTAAGCAACAGATGGAGAAAAGCCAGCGCGAGTATTATCTGAATGAGCAGATGAAGGCGATTCAGAAAGAGCTCGGTGATCTGGAGGATGCGCCCAACGAAATCGAAGAACTGACCCAGCGCATCGAGAAAGCCGGAATGCCCAAGGATGCCAAGGCTAAGGCGCGGGCAGAGCTGAATAAGCTGAAGATGATGTCGCCGATGTCGGCCGAAGCCACCGTCGTGCGTAACTATATCGATTGGTTGGTTGGCGTACCTTGGAAAAAGCGTAGCAAGATTCATCAGGATCTCGCTCTAGCCGAGAGTATTTTGGAAGAGGACCACTACGGTCTAGAGAAGGTCAAGGAACGAATTTTGGAATATCTGGCCGTGCAGCAGCGTGCGCGCAAACTGAAGGGACCGATTTTGTGTTTGGTCGGGCCGCCAGGGGTTGGTAAGACTTCATTGGGGCGTTCTATCGCACGCACGACCAACCGTAAATTCGTGCGGATGTCGCTCGGTGGGGTCCGTGACGAGGCAGAAATCCGTGGCCATCGTCGTACCTACATCGGTTCGATGCCGGGTAAGATTGTTCAGAATCTGGTCAAGGTGGGTGTGCGTAACCCATTATTTTTATTTGATGAAATCGATAAGATGTCGATGGATTTTCGTGGCGATCCTTCGTCGGCATTGTTAGAAGTATTGGATCCTGAGCAAAACAACACCTTTAACGATCACTACTTGGAAGTAGATTTCGATCTATCGGACATCATGTTCGTAGCGACCGCTAATTCGCTGAATATTCCACCGCCGCTACTGGATCGGATGGAGGTGATACGGATTCCTGGCTATACCGAGGATGAGAAGCTCAATATCGCGATCCGTTATCTGGTGGCCAAGCAGCTTGCTAGCAACGGTCTACGCCCGGAGGAGCTGGAAATCACTGCGGAAGCTCTCCTTGATATCATCCGGTTCTATACCCGCGAGGCGGGTGTGCGCAATTTGGAGCGGGAAATAGCCAAGATCTGCCGCAAGGTTGTCAAGGAAATCACCCTGAAGCCGGTTGAAGGCAAAATCGTGGTGGTATCCGAGATGGTGGAAAAGTATCTTGGAGTACGGCGGTTCCGCTATGGTCTGGCCGAGGAACAGGATCAGGTTGGGCAAGTAACCGGCTTGGCCTGGACCGAGGTTGGAGGCGAATTACTCAGTGTCGAGGCGGCCCTAGTCCCAGGCAAAGGAAAGTTGATTCATACCGGGCAACTGGGAGAAGTGATGCAGGAGTCCATTCATGCGGCGATGACTGTAGTACGCAGTCGTGCCAAGGCTTTGGGTATCGACCCGGAGTTCTATCAGAAATACGATCTGCATATTCATGTGCCAGAAGGGGCAACACCCAAGGATGGCCCTAGTGCGGGTATCGCCATGTGTACGGCACTGGTATCGGCGCTGACTCAGATTCCGGTTCGTTCCAGTGTCGCCATGACCGGTGAGATCACCCTGCGCGGTGAGGTTCTACCCATTGGTGGACTCAAGGAGAAATTGTTGGCGGCACACCGAGGTAGTATCGCAACGGTGCTGATTCCAGAAGATAATCGAAAGGATCTGGTTGAAATTCCAGAAAATATTCTGGAAAAACTCGATATACGAGTGGTTCGCTGGATTGATCAAGTGCTGGAAATCGCTTTGCAATCCCTGCCCGTGGTTCAATCCGGAGGGGAAGCGGATCTGGCGGAGGGAACGGCTGCCAAAACGGGCAATACCTTGGAGGGTGTGCGTGCCCATTAAAGAAGAGGGATCAATGGTGGCATTGATTGACAATACCGTGAAAGCCCTTTATAGATAAGCAGTTGTTATCATGCACCATATCACGGTATCGTAGCTGATCGGACCACGAACAAGACTGCACGGGAAGGGGGATTATGAATAAGACTGAACTCATTGAAGCGGTCACCCAAACGACCGATTTATCTAAGGTGGCGGCTAGTAAAGCGATGGACGCCATGTTGACGGCCATCGCTAAGGCTTTGCAAAGCGGAGATACCGTAGTATTGACCGGATTTGGCACGTTCTCGGTGCGGGAACGTCCGGCGCGAACCGGGCATAATCCCAAGACCGGAGTGGCCATGGAAATCAAGGCGAGTAAGTCTCCTGTGTTTAAGGCTGGTAAAACTCTCAGGGATGCAATAAAATAACGGACTTACCCTAGAAGGGTGCTTAGCTCAGTTGGGAGAGCATCGCCCTTACAAGGCGAGGGTCGGGGGTTCAAGCCCCTCAGC